>NZ_AKJQ01000005.1:0-46044 GCF_000282255.1 Pseudomonas sp. GM25
ACCTATTTCAGGACTAGACAGTGAAAATCAGTGCTTGCTGTCTTGGGCGGACATCGCCAGCAGCTGTTTTTCCTGGTTCCAGTCGAACGGTTCGTCGTTCTGTTCGGCTTCGTAGCGGCGTTCTTCCAGCGCCTGATACATGTCGATTTCTTCGTCGGACAGGTAGTGCAGGCAGTCGCCGGCGAAGAACCACAGCAGATCCCGCGGGATCAGGTGGGCAATTTGCGGGTAACGGGTAATCACTTGAGTCAGGATGTCCTGGCCCAGGTATTGGCTTTCGATCGGCTCGATCGGCAGGGATGCCAGCAGTTCGTCGAAACGCTCCAGGAACAGGGCATGGCTTTCTTCGGGAACCTGATCGGCCTCACCTACGGCGACCAGGATACTGCGCAGGTGGTCGAGCAAAACCAGATGATCGGCAACGACGTTGGACACGAGATAAGTCCTCAAGAGCAAAACGGGCGCGGGAGTATAAAGCCCCTGCGCCCGTTTTTCACTGATTGAAGGGATCAGCGGATTTTGCCGTCCGCCGGTTTCAGTTGCTCCTTGTCGAAATCATCGACATCGATCACCTTGCGCCGCGCCGCTTCGGCATCACGCAGGGTCTGGGCTTCCACGGCCTGCAGCACTCCGGCCTCCAGCGCCGCATCGATGGCGTGTTCGCCGGCGACCGGTTTGACCTGACCGCTCTTGAGCGAGGTGTGCAGTTTCTTGTGCAGCGGTTGCGCAGCGTTCAACTGATCGCAGGCGTGCTGCAGCGCACCGACCGCATCGTCGGCCGATTGCGGGCGATAGCAGCCGGCAAGCAGTTCTTCCAGCGCCGGATCGCCCTTGGCCCGGCCGATGACTGCGGCCACTTCGGCGCCGAGCCTGTCCGACGGGCCTTTATGACGGCGACCGAACGGGAACACGATCACTCGCAGCAGGCAGCCGAAGACCCGGTTCGGGAAGTTGGTCAGCAGTTCATCCAGCGCTTTTTCCGACTGGCCGAGGCTTTCTTCCATGGCCCATCGGAACAGCGGTTCCATGTACGCCGGGGAATCGAGGTCGTGATAACGCTTGAGCGCCGCCGAGGCCAGATACAGGTTGCTCAGCACATCACCCAGACGCGCCGACAGACGCTCGCGGCGTTTCAGTTCGCCGCCCAGCAGCATCATGCTCAGGTCGGCGAGCATGGCAAACGCGGCAGCCTGACGGTTGAGCGCACGGAAATAACCCTGGCTGAGTTTGTCTCCCGGCGCATGTTCGAAATGGCCGAAACCGAGGTTCAGCACCAGCGTGCTGGCGGCGTTGCTCACGGCAAATCCGATGTGCTTGAGCAGCAGGCCGTCGAATTCCTTGAGCGCCTGATCCTTGTCCTCGCGTCCGGCGAGGGCCATTTCCTTGAGCACGAACGGATGGCAGCGGATCGCGCCCTGGCCGAAGATCATCAGGTTGCGCGAAAGAATGTTTGCGCCTTCCACGGTGATGAAGATCGGCGCACCGTTCCAGCTGCGGCCCAGGTAGTTGTTCGGGCCCATGATGATCGCTTTGCCGCCGTGCACATCCATCGCGTGGCTGATGCACTCGCGACCGCGTTCGGTGAGGTGGTACTTGAGGATCGCCGACAGCACCGAAGGTTTCTCGCCCAGATCCACCGCGTTGGCGGTCAGCATCCGCGCGGCGTCCATCATCCAGGCGTTGCCGCCGATGCGCGCCATGGCTTCCTGAATGCCTTCGAATGCTGACAGCGGCACGTTGAACTGTTCACGGATCTGCGCGTATTGCCCGGTCACCAGACTGGTGAACTTGGCCGCGCCAGTGCCCACTGCCGGCAAGGAAATCGAACGCCCGACCGACAGGCAGTTCATCAGCATCATCCAGCCCTTGCCGAGCATGTCCTGGCCGCCGATGAGGAAGTCCAGCGGGATGAACACGTCCTTGCCGGAGTTGGGGCCGTTCATGAACGCAGCGCCCAGCGGCAGGTGGCGTCGACCGATTTCCACGCCGGGAGTATCGGTCGGGATCAGCGCCAGGCTGATGCCCAGGTCTTCCTTGTCGCCGAGCAGGTGATCCGGGTCATAGGCCTTGAAGGCCAGGCCGAGCAAGGTCGCGACCGGGCCGAGGGTGATGTAGCGTTTTTCCCAGTTCAGGCGCAGGCCGAGGGTTTCCTGACCTTCCCATTCGCCTTTGCAGATGATCCCGGTGTCGGGCATGGCGCCGGCGTCTGAACCAGCGAGCGGACCGGTCAGCGCAAAGCAGGGAATGTCGTCGCCCCGGGCCAGCCGTGGCAGGTAATGATTGCGTTGTTCGTCGGTGCCGTAATGCAGCAGCAGTTCGGCCGGGCCGAGGGAGTTGGGCACCATCACGGTGGAGGCGAGGTCGCCGCTGCGGGTCGCCAGTTTCATCGCCACCTGGGAGTGGGCGTAGGCGGAGAAGCCCTTGCCGCCGAATTCCTTGGGAATGATCAGGGCGAAGAAACCGTGTTCCTTGATGTGAGTCCAGGCTTCGGGCGGCAGATCCATCGACTGGCCGATCTGCCAGTCGGTGACCATCGCGCAGAGTTCTTCGGTCGGGCCGTCGATGAACGCTTGTTCCTCGTCAGTCAGTTGCACCTTGGGATAGGACAGCAGCTTGTCCCAGTCCGGACGGCCGCTGAACAGTTCGCCGTCCCACCACACCGTGCCGGCATCGATCGCGTCGCGTTCGGTCTGCGACATCGGTGGCAGGGTTTTCTGGAACCAGCTGAACAGCGGCGCGGTGAAGTGTTTGCGGCGCAGGTCAGGCAACAGCAGCGGGGCGGCCACCAGGGCCAGCACGACCCAGAAAATCAGCAGCAACCAGCCCGGTGCGTGGCTGAAAACTCCCATCGCCAACAGGTAAGCGGCAACGATGCCCAGTGCCGGCAGCGGGGCGATGCGCCGGTGGGCCAGATACGCCACGCCGACGATCAGAACCAGTATCCACAACAACAGCATATTTAATCCTCCGTGAACCAGGGCGAACCGACCCACCAGAGCTTAGACGGCATCTGCAAAACGGGGCGGTCAGAGCAAGGTGATTGAAATCGTGGGAAACCCCGGATGTCTTTTGTAGGTTCGGTGGGCAACACGCGTGGGAAATCGTTCGCCGCTTCCGCGTCTTTGCGTGCATGTTTGGCCGAAACGTCGTTATCTCTGTGCTGAACCACTCGCTAGACTCGGGGCTCAATCAGGAGAATGTCGTCATGCACGAGTATCTGAGCCCCGGCCGCTTCATCGATAGTGACCACCCCTCGGTGGTGGAGTTCGCCGAGCAGCACCGTGGTGCCAGCCGCGATCCGCTCGCGCAGGCGATCAGTCTTTATTACGCCGTGCGCGAGGCGGTGCGTTACAACATGTACACCTTCAGCCGCGACCCGCAGACCTTGCGCGGCAGCTACGCGCTGGCGGCGGGTGAGAGTTATTGCGTGCCCAAGGCCACGTTGCTCGCCGGTTGTGCGCGCCATTGCGGGATCCCCGCACGCATCGGTCTGGCGGATGTGAAAAATCATCTGTCGACGCCGCGTCTGCTTGAATTGCTGAGAAGCGAAGTGTTCGCCATGCATGGTTATACCGAGCTGTTTCTCAATGATCGCTGGGTGAAAGCCACCCCCGCGTTCAACCAGAAGCTCTGCGAAATGTTCAACGTTGCGCCGCTGGAATTCGATGGCGTGAACGACAGCGTTTTCCACCCGTACAACAGCGATGGCGCGCTGCTGATGGAGTACCTGGTCGATCACGGCCAGTTCGCCGATGTACCGGAATCTTTTTTCTTCGAACATCTGCAGAAATGTTATCCGCACCTGTTCAACGATCAGCAGACGCCACTGTCCGGTGACATGCGCGGTGATGTCGGCAGCCTCTGATCCGGCGTATGCTGCCTGCCCATTTACTGGAAAAGAGGCGGTCATGCTGAAGATCTGGGGTCGCAAGAATTCGTCGAATGTCAGAAAGCCGTTGTGGGCTGCCGAAGAGCTCGGGCTAGCCTACGAGGCCATCGATGCCGGTGGCGCGTTTGGTGTGGTCGACACGCCGGAGTACCGGGCAATGAACCCGAACGGGCGGGTGCCGGTGATTCAGGACGACGGTTTTGTGTTGTGGGAATCGAATGCCATCGTGCGTTACCTGCTGGCAAAACATGCGGCCGATACCTCGTGGTATCCGGCGGATCCGCAGACCCGCGCCACCGCTGACAAGTGGATGGACTGGACGACTTCCAGTTTTGCCGGACCGTTTCGCACGGTGTTCTGGGGCGTCCTGCGTACCCCGGCAGACAAGCAGGACTGGCCGGCAATCCACGCGGCGATCAAAGAATGTGACGGCTTGCTGGCGATGGCCGATCAGGCGCTGAAGCACCAGCCGTATCTGTCCGGCAATGAAATCGGCATGGGCGATATCCCGCTCGGCAGTTTCATTTATGCCTGGTTAGAGATGCCGATCGAGCGCGCGCCACAGCCGAATCTGGAGGCCTGGTACGCGCGGTTGAAGCAGCGTCCGGCGTATCAGAAAGCAGTCATGACCGCGTTGACTTAATACCTACTATCGACACACTTGACTGTACTTGTGCGGCGACGGCAAGCACCATTGCGCTCGAGCGCTGCGGTTGTCTTCCTCGCCGCCGGCCTTTTATCAGTCCTTTTTTCTTCACTGGGTGCGTAAATCCGATATGAGTTCCGCTCTGTCCATCCGGCAGCTAACCAAAACCTACGGCAACGGGTTCCAGGCCTTGAGTGGTATCGATCTGGACGTCGCCGAAGGTGACTTCTTCGCCTTGCTCGGCCCCAACGGCGCCGGCAAATCCACGACCATCGGCATTCTCTCGACCCTGGTCAACAAGACCAGCGGCACCGTGAATATCTTTGGCCACGACCTGGACAAGAACCCGGCGGCGCTCAAGCGCTCCATCGGCGTGGTACCCCAGGAATTCAACTTCAACCAGTTCGAAAAGACCTTCGACATCGTCGTGACCCAGGCCGGTTACTACGGCATTCCGGCGAAGATCGCCAAGGAACGCGCCGAGCAGTACCTGACCCAGCTCGGCCTATGGGACAAGCGCGATGTGCCGTCGCGTTCGCTGTCCGGTGGCATGAAGCGTCGCTTGATGATCGCGCGGGCGCTGGTGCATGAACCGCGTCTGCTGATCCTCGATGAACCGACCGCCGGCGTCGACATCGAACTGCGTCGCTCAATGTGGACGTTCCTCACCGAACTGAACCAGAAAGGCATCACCATCATCCTCACCACCCACTACCTGGAAGAGGCTGAGCAGTTGTGCCGCAACATCGGCATCATCGACCACGGCACCATTGTCGAGAACACCAGCATGCGTCAGTTGCTCGGCCAGCTGCATGTGGAAACCTTCCTGCTGGATCTGAAAAACGGCCTGAGTGCTGCGCCGCAACTGGCGGGTTATCCGGCGCGTCTGCTGGACGGCCATACCCTGGAAGTCCAGGTCGACAAGTCCATGGGCATCACCGCGCTTTTCGGCCAACTGGCCCTGCAGAACATCGAAGTGCTGAGCCTGCGCAATAAAACCAATCGCCTCGAGGAGCTGTTCGTGTCCCTGGTGGAGAAAAATCTGTCGAAGGTGGCGGTATGAGTTCCGAGCTGCGCCCCAACCTCGTTGCCCTCAACACCATCGTTTACCGCGAAGTCAGGCGCTTCACCCGGATCTGGCCGCAGACCCTGCTGCCGCCGGCGATCACCATGGTCCTGTACTTCGTGATCTTCGGTAACCTGATCGGCCGGCAGATCGGTGACATGGGTGGTTTCACCTACATGGAGTACATCGTGCCGGGGCTGATCATGATGTCGGTGATCACCAACTCCTATGGCAACGTGGTGTCGAGTTTCTTCGGCAGCAAGTTCCAGCGCTCCATCGAAGAACTGATGGTGTCGCCAGTGTCGCCGCACACGATCCTGATCGGTTACACGATCGGTGGCGTCCTGCGAGGCCTGATGGTGGGTGTGATCGTGACGATCCTGTCGCTGTTCTTCACCCATTTGCAGGTACACCATCTCGGCGTGACGGTGCTGGTGGTGGTGCTGACGGCGACGATCTTCTCGCTGCTGGGCTTCATCAACGCCGTGTTCGCACGTAACTTCGATGACATCTCGATCATCCCGACCTTCGTGCTGACCCCGCTGACTTACCTCGGTGGCGTGTTCTATTCGATCACCTTGCTGCCGCCGTTCTGGCAGACCGTGTCGCTGGCCAACCCGGTGCTGCACATGGTCAACGCCTTCCGTTACGGCATCCTCGGTGTGTCGGATATCCGTATCGGCATCGCGATCACCTTCATGCTGGTGGCGACCGTGGTGTTGTATATCGGTTGTTCGCGGTTGCTGGTGAGCGGGCGCGGCATGCGCACCTGATCCCTTCAATGCTGCAATGAAAAACGGCCTCCCACAGTGGAGGCCGTTTTGCATTCACGCCTGACGTCTTTTCTTGCGCCGCGCCCATTGCCGGGCCACCCACCAGCGCCAGTACATCATCACCAGACAATAGGCGAGGGCGCCCAGTGCCAGCCCGACCACCACCGAACCGAGCAGGAACGGTTGCCACAACGTCGAGAGCTCGCCGCTGATCCATTCCCAGGTCAATTCATCGGGGAGCGTGCGTGCGGGCACATCCATCAGCCAGGCCCCGGCCTGATACGTGCAGAAGAACACCGCCGGCATGGTGATCGGATTGGTCAGCCAGACCAGACTGACGGCAATCGGCATGTTGCCGCGCACCATGATCGCGAGGACAGCGGCCACCAGCATTTGCGCGGGAATCGGCAGGAACGCGGCGAACAGGCCAACGGCCATGGCGCGGGCTACCGAGTGTCGGTTGAGGTGCCAGAGGTTCGGGTCATGCAGCAACGTGCCGAGAAAGCGTAAGGATTTGTGTTCCCTGATGCTCGTCGGGTCGGGCATGTAACGTTTGAATAAGCGCCGGGGCATAAGGCTTCTCGGTCGGTTAAGGCGGCAAGTATGTCTGGATTCTACGAACCGCCCATTCAGACTTTGTGACAATTGATAACGACGGTTGTGCCTCGCAACCGCTATGCCTGAAGGTGGGACTCTCAAGGACGGGCTTATGCGCACAGGGATGATGGCGCTGGCGGTCGGTCTGCTGGCTCCGGTTTTTTTGCCGGCCTTGCCGCCGGTCGGGTTATTGCTGGTGTTGCCGTGGGTGGCGCTGATGCTGCTGCCGTTTCGCAGCTATCCACTGGCGTTTTTACTGCTTGGATTCGCATGGGCGGGTTTCAGCGCGCAGATGGCGCTGAATGATCGACTGCCTTCCCGGCTGGATGGCGAAACGCGCTGGGTGGAAGGGCGGGTCGTCGGCTTGCCGCAGAATGCGGAGGGCGTCGTGCGCTTCGAACTGGCCGATGCGCGCTCGCGTCACGAGAAACTGCCGTCGCTGATGCGTCTTGCCTGGTACGCCGGGCCTGAGGTCAGCAGTGGCGAACGCTGGCGACTGGCGGTCAAGCTCAAGCGCCCCGGCGGGCTGCTCAATCCGGATGCGTTCGATTACGAAGCCTGGCTGCTGGCGCAGCGCATCGGCGCTAACGGGACGGTGAAGGATGGCGAGCGCCTGGCGCCGGCTCATTGGGCTTGGCGCGACAGCATCCGTCAGCGCCTGCTGGCGGTGGATGCTCATGGACGCAACGGAGCCCTGGCCGCGTTGGTGCTCGGCGATGGCTCGGGACTCAGTCGCGAAGACTGGCAGACCTTGCAGGACACCGGCACCGTGCACCTGCTGGTGATTTCCGGCCAGCACATCGGGCTGTTGGCGGCGTTGATGTATGCGCTGGTCGCCGGACTGGCAAGGGTCGGAATCTGGCCATTGCGCTGGCCCTGGCTGCCTTGGGCGTGCGGCCTGGCATTCACGGCGGCGCTGGGTTACGGCCTGCTGGCCGGATTCGACGTGCCGGTTCGGCGGGCCTGCGTGATGGTTGCGCTGGTGTTGTTGTGGCGTTTGCGCTTTCGCCATCTCGGTGCCTGGTGGCCGTTGCTGCTGGCCTTTAATGGTGTGTTGTTGATGGATCCGCTGGCCAGTCTGCGTCCGGGGTTGTGGCTGTCCTTTATCGCGGTCGCCGTGTTGATCTTCACCTTCGGCGGCCGTCTGGGGCCGTGGCGCTGGTGGCAGACCTGGACGCGCGCGCAGTGGCTGATTGCAATCGGCTTGTGCCCGGTGCTGGTGGCGTTGAGTCTGCCGATCAGTCTCAGCGGGCCACTGGCCAATCTGCTGGCGGTGCCGTGGGTCAGTTTCGCGGTGCTGCCACCGGCATTGCTGGGCACATTGCTGCTGCCGATTCCTTATGTCGGGGAAGGGCTGCTGTGGCTGGCCGGCGGACTGATCGACGGATTGTTCCGTGCATTGGCCCTGATTGCCGGTCGTTGGCCAGCGTGGGTGCCGACGACGATGGAGTGGTGGGTCTGGGCGCTGGGAGGTCTTGGTGCCCTGTTGTTATTACTGCCCCGAGGCGTTCCCTTGCGTACTTTGGGCTGGCCGTTGCTGCTGGTGCTGGCATTTCCGCCCCGGGAACGCCTGGCCGAAGGCGTGGCCGATGTCTGGCAACTGGATGTCGGCCAAGGTCTGGCGATACTGATCCGCACCCGGAATCACACCTTGCTGTACGACAGCGGCCCGCGTTTCGGCGACTTCGACCTCGGTGAGCGAGTGGTGCTGCCGGCATTGCGCAAACTGGGCGTGGAACACCTCGACCTGATGCTGCTCAGCCATGCCGATGCCGATCATGCGGGTGGCGCACTCGCCGTAGCGAAAGGACTGCCGGTCCGCCGGGTCATCAGTGGCGATCCGCCGGGTCTGCCCAAAGCACTGAACGCCGAAGCCTGTGAAAGTGGTCGGCAATGGCAGTGGGACGGCGTTGCCTTTCATCTATGGCAATGGGCCGACGCCCACGACAGTAACCAGCGTTCCTGCGTGTTGCAGATCGAAGCCAACGGCGAACGGTTGCTGTTGACCGGCGATATCGACAGCGCCGCCGAGCGGGATCTGCTCAACAGCGCGCTGGCAGTTCAAACCCAGTGGCTGCAAGCCCCGCACCATGGCAGCCGCAGTTCCTCATCGATGGCCTTGCTCAAGGCTTTGCAGCCACAGGCCGTGCTGATTTCCCGAGGGCAGGGCAATTCGTTCGGCCATCCGCACCCGACGGTCATTGCCCGCTACCGCAAACAGGGCATACACATCCATGACAGCGCCGATCAGGGCGCCATTCATCTGCAACTGGGGCGGTTTCAGCCGGCCCGGTCGATGCGTCAACAACGCCGCTTCTGGCGTGACCCGCCGTTGCCGGGGGCGGAGTACCGTTGAGCACGGTCGTCGGGGCGACGGGTCTTTATCGCGAACCGGTATGGTAAAGTGGCGCACTTTTTCGAGGGGGCTGTCACTGTGTGGGAATTGGTCAAATCCGGCGGCTGGATGATGTTGCCGATCATTCTGAGTTCCATCGCCGCCATGGCGATCGTCGCCGAGCGCCTGTGGACCCTGCGCGCCAGTCGCGTCACCCCTGAGCATCTGCTGGGTCAGGTCTGGGTCTGGATCAAGGACAAGCAGCTCAACAAGGAAAAACTGAAGGAACTGCGCGCCAACTCGCCGCTGGGTGAAATCCTCGCCGCGGGCCTGGCCAACTCCAAACATGGTCGCGAGATCATGAAAGAGTGCATTGAAGAAGCGGCCGCCCGGGTCATCCACGAGCTGGAACGCTACGTCAACGCGCTGGGCACCATCGCTGCCATGTCGCCGCTGCTCGGTCTGCTGGGTACGGTGCTGGGCATGATCGACATTTTCAGCGCCTTCACCGGTTCCGGCATGACCACCAACGCTTCGGTGCTGGCCGGCGGTATTTCCAAGGCCCTGATCACCACCGCTGCGGGCCTGATGGTCGGTATTCCGGCGGTGTTCTTCCACCGTTTCCTGCAACGCCGCATCGATGAACTGGTGGTGGGCATGGAACAGGAAGCGATCAAACTGGTGGAAGTGGTGCAGGGCGACCGTGACGTCGATCTGGCCGGGGAAAAAGCGTGAAGTTCCGCCGCAAGCCCCGGGAAACCATCGACATCAACCTCGCGTCGCTGATCGACGTGGTGTTCATTCTATTGCTGTTTTTCGTCGTGACCACCACCTTCACCCGCGAAACCCAGCTGCGCGTCGACCTGCCGGAAGCGGTCAGCGGCTCGCCGGCCGAGGATCAGCAGGTCAAGCAACTGGACGTGGCCATCAGCGCCGAAGGCGTGTTCTCGGTGAACAACAAGATTCTGCCGAAAAACGATCTGGCGACCCTGATGGAAGCCATGCAGAAAGAAGCCAACGGCGACACCAACATGCCGTTGTCGATCAGTGCTGACGGCAAGACTCAGCACCAATCCGTGATCACCGCCATGGACGCGGCCGGCAAGCTCGGTTTCAGCCATCTGCGCATGACCACGGTCGAGGCGGCGCCCAAATCCTGATGGCCATGTCCGATCGTCTGCTCGCCGCGTGGTATCAGGGGCATCCGGCCCTGACGCTGTTGCGGCCGCTGGAGTGGCTGTACCGCCGCGTCGTGGCCGGCAAGCGTCAGCGTTTTCTCGACGGCGAGGGTGAGATCTATCAGTCGCCGGTGCCGGTGATCGTGGTTGGCAATATCACCGTTGGCGGCACCGGCAAGACGCCGATGATCCTGTGGCTGATCGAGCATTGCCGACGTCACGGGTTGCGGGTCGCCGTGGTCAGCCGTGGTTACGGCGCCAAGCCGGCGCAACTGCCGTGGCGGGTCGAAGCTGACCAGACTGCCGACATCGCCGGCGACGAACCCTTGCTGATCGTGCAGCGCACCGGCGTACCGCTGATGATCGATCCTGATCGCAGCGCCGCCGTCAGAGCCCTGCTGGACAGCGAGCCGCTGGACCTGATCCTGTCCGATGACGGCATGCAGCATTACCGCCTCGCGCGGGATCTGGAACTGGTGCTGATCGACGCCGCCCGTGGCCTTGGCAACCAGCGCTGCCTGCCCGCCGGCCCCCTGCGCGAACCGGCCGAGCGTCTGCAAAGCGTTGACGGCGTGCTGTTCAACGGCGCCCTCGAGGATCGCGACGGCGGATTCGCTTTCCGCCTCAAACCGTCGGCGCTGGTCAATCTGCGCAGCGGCGAACGCCGGTCGCTCGATCATTTCCCGCCCGGTCAGGCCGTGCACGCGGTCGCCGGAATCGGCAACCCGCAACGTTTCTTCAATACCCTCGAAGCGCTAGACTGGCGGCCAGTGCCCCACGCGTTTGCCGACCACGCCGAATACAGCGTGCAGGCCTTGAGTTTCACGCCGTCATTGCCAGTGGTGATGACTGAAAAGGACGCGGTGAAGTGCCGTGCCTTTGCCGCCGATGACTGGTGGTACCTAGCGGTCGATGCGGTGCCGTCGCCGGCCTTCGTGGCCTGGTTCGACACGCAGTTGATGCGCCTGTTGCCGGATCGTCTTTTGCCTTAATCTGTTTTTATCCAGGGAATGTTCATGGACACCAAATTGCTCGACATCCTCGCCTGCCCGATCTGCAAAGGCCCGCTCAAGCTCAGCGCCGACAAGACCGAACTGATCAGCAAGGGCGCCGGCCTGGCGTACCCGATCCGCGACGGCATCCCGGTCATGCTGGAAAGCGAAGCCCGCACCCTGACCACCGACGAGCGTCTGGATAAATGACCATTGCCTTCACCGTTGTCATCCCGTCGCGTTACGCCTCGACCCGCCTGCCGGGCAAGCCGTTGCTGGATATCGCCGGCAAGCCGATGATCCAGCACGTCTGGGAACAGGCGAGCAAAAGCAGCGCCAGCCGTGTGGTCGTGGCCACCGACGATGCGCGCATCGTCGAGGCCTGCAAGGCTTTCGGCGCCGAAGTGGTGCTGACCCGTGAAGATCACAACTCCGGCACTGACCGTCTGGCCGAAGTGGCCGCGAAGCTGGGTCTGGAGCCGGATGCCATCGTGGTCAACGTGCAGGGTGACGAACCGTTGATCCCGCCGAGCGTGATCGATCAGGTCGCCGCCAACCTCGCGGCCCACACCGAAGCGCGCATGGCCACCCTGGCCGAGCCGATCGAGGACGTCGAAACCCTGTTCAACCCGAACGTGGTCAAGGTTGTCAGCGACCTCAACGGTCTGGCGCTGACCTTCAGTCGCGCGACCCTGCCATGGGCCCGCGATGCGTTCGCCAAGAGCCGCGATGTTTTGCCGGAAGGCGTCCCTTATCGTCGCCACATTGGCATTTATGCCTACCGCGCAGGCTTCCTTCAGGATTTCGTGAGCTGGGGTCCGTGCTGGCTGGAAAACACCGAATCCCTCGAACAGCTGCGTGCCCTGTGGCACGGCGTGCGGATTCACGTGGCTGACGCGTTGATCGCGCCGCCGACCGGGGTCGACACCGCCGAAGACCTCGAGCGCGTCCGTTGCCTGCTGGAGGCCTGATGCGCGTTCTGTTCGTGTGCCTGGGCAACATCTGCCGTTCGCCCACCGCCGAAGGCGTGTTGCGCCACAAGTTGCGTGAAGCGGGGCTGGCGGATCAGGTCGAAGTGGCCTCCGCCGGCACTGGCGACTGGCACGTCGGCAATCCGCCGGACAAGCGCAGCCAGGCTGCGGCCAAACTGCGCGGTTATGACCTGTCGGCGCAACGCGCTCAACAGGTCAGCCGCGCCGATTTCGCCAGCTACGACCTGATCCTCGCCATGGACAACAGCAACCTGCGCAACCTCAAGGCCTTGCAACCGTCCACCGGCAAGGCTGAGCTGGATCTGTTCCTGCGCCGCTATGCAGGCGTGGTCGATGAGGTGCCGGATCCGTATTACGACGGCGATCAGGGTTTCGAGCAGGTGCTGGATCTGATCGAGCGTGCCTGCGATCAGCTGTTGATCGAAGTGAAGGGGCGGTTATGAGTTTGCAGGTGCAACCGCAGGTTTCCCTGAAACCCTTCAATACCTTCGGCGTCGACGTTCGCGCGCAGCTGTTTGCCGAAGCCCACAGTGACGCCGATGTGCGCGAAGCCCTGGCTTACGCGACTTCCCACGATGTGCCGTTGCTGGTGATTGGCGGCGGCAGCAACCTGTTGCTCACGGCGGACATCCCGGCGCTGGTGCTGCGCATGGCCACTCGTGGCATCCGCGTCATCAGCGACGACGGCAACCGCGTGGTGATCGAAGCCGAAGCTGGGGAGCCATGGCACCCGTTCGTGCAGCACACGTTGGCGCAGGGTTTTTCCGGGCTGGAGAATCTCAGTCTGATCCCCGGCACCGTCGGCGCTGCGCCGATGCAGAACATCGGTGCCTACGGTGTCGAGATCAAGGATGTGTTCGCCGGCCTGACGGCGCTGGATCGCCAGACCGGCGAGCTGCGCGACTTCAGCCTGGAAGAGTGCAACTTCGTCTACCGCGACAGCGTGTTCAAGCAGCAGCCGGGGCGTTGGCTGATCCTGCGGGTGCGCTTCGCACTGGATCGAGTCGCGCATCTGCACCTGGAATACGGCCCGGTGCGGCAGCGCCTGACCGAGCAGGGCATCGAGCAGCCGACGCCGACGGATGTCAGCCGCGCCATTTGCAGCATCCGCAGCGAGAAACTGCCGGATCCGGCGGTGCTCGGCAATGCCGGCAGCTTCTTCAAGAACCCGCTGGTGCCGGCGGCCGTGGTCGCACAGATCAAGGCGCAGCATCCGGATCTGGTGGCCTACGCGCAACCGGACGGGCAGATGAAACTGGCGGCCGGCTGGTTGATCGAGCGCGCCGGCTGGAAAGGTTTCCGTGAGGCCGATGCCGGCGTGCATAAATTGCAGGCGCTGGTGCTGGTCAACTACGGCGCGGCAACCGGGCTGCAATTGCTCGATCTGGCCCAGCGCATCCAGAAAGACATTTCAGAACGTTTCAATGTCGAGCTGGAAATGGAGCCCAATCGCTATTGAGGCTACGCTTTCAAGGCTGAACCCAAAGCCCTGCACTATTTAAAAAGTGCAGGGCTTTTTTGTTAATCGCGGGTTAACGTAGCCAGCTAACGATACCAGTCATTTGCTCCACCAAAGGCCCGGTGCAGACGTTCCCGTCGGTACAAGAGAGCCTGATTAGCCTGAGCCCATCTGCGCGAACCACCACCGTCCCTGCGGTGGCAGATGGCTCGACCCCATAACCTCCATGAATATGCGGGCGTGCCCATGATTACCCTGAAACTTAATGGTCAAGACCATCCACTCGATGTCACCGAGGACATGCCGCTGTTGTGGGCGATCCGTGACGTCGCCGGTTACAACGGCACCAAGTTCGGCTGCGGTATGGGCCTGTGCGGTGCGTGCACCATTCATATCGACGGCGCGCCGGCGCGCAGTTGCATCACCCCGATCGGTTCGGTGGTCGGGCAGAGCGTGACCACCATCGACAACCTGCATGCCGACCCGGTCGGTCAGATCGTCCAGCAAGCCTGGCTCGACACGGCTGTGGCCCAATGCGGTTACTGCCAGGGCGGGCAGATCATGTCCGCCACCGCGTTGCTCAAGACCAATCCGAACCCGAGCGACGAGCAGATCGAAGAAGCGATGGTCGGCAACATCTGCCGCTGCGGCACCTACAACCGGATCAAGACCGCGATCCGTCAGGCCTCCACTCACCTGAAGGAGGCCAAGGCATGAGCCGTCTACCGAACGATTTTGCCCTGAGCAACCTGAGTCGCCGGGGCTTTCTCAAAGGCGTCGGCGCCACGGGTGCGCTGGTGCTGGCGGCGAGCTGGGGCTGGCAGGATGCGCTGGCCGAAGACAAGCCGAAGCAGTTCGGCGCCGACGGCATGCCCAACGGCTGGATCGACGATCCGAAGGTCTACGTCAGCATTGCCGCCGATGGCACGGTGACCGTGGTCTGCAACCGTTCGGAAATGGGTCAGGGCGTGCGCACCAGCTTGACCATGGTGGTCGCCGATGAACTGGAAGCCGACTGGGCGCACGTCAAGGTTCAGCAGGCGCCGGGTGATGAAGTGCGCTTCGGCAACCAGGATACCGACGGCTCGCGTAGCATGCGTCACTGGTACGAACCGATGCGCCGTTGCGGCGCCGCCGCCCGGACCATGCTGGAGCAGGCCGCCGCTGCGCAGTGGAAAGTGCCGGTCGGCGAATGCCGCGCGCAACTGCATAAAGTCATTCACACGCCGTCCGGGCGCGAGCTGGGTTACGGTGAGCTGGCCGCTGCGGCCAGTGCGCTGACAGTGCCGGCCCGTGACAGCCTGCGGCTCAAGCAACCGTCGGAATTCCGCTACATCGGCAAGGAAGGCACCAAGGCCATCGACGGTGCCGACATCGTCAATGGCCGCGCGGTATATGGAGCCGACGTGCATTTCGACGGCATGCTGTTCGCGGTCATTGCGCGTCCGGCGGTGTACGGCGGCAAGGTCAAGTCGGTCGACGACAGCGCCGCGCTGAAAGTGCCGGGCGTCCTCAAAGTCATCCAGATCGAACCCCGGCCATTGCCTTCGGAATTCCAGCCTTTGGGTGGCGTGGCCGTGGTGGCCAGCAACACCTGGGCGGCATTGAAGGGGCGTGAAGCGTTAAAGATCGAGTGGGACGATGGCCCGAACGCCACTTATGACTCGGTCGCCTATCGCAAGGAGATCGAAGCCGCTTCGCTGAAACCGGGCAAAGTGGTACGCAACACCGGCGACATCGACAAAGCCATCGGCAGTGCAGCCAGCACGCTCGAAGCCTCTTATTACTTGCCGCATCTTGCTCAGGCGCCGATGGAGCCGATGGTCGCCATCGCCCGTTACAAGGATGGCACCTGCGAGGCATGGGCACCCAGCCAGGCGCCGCAGGTCACCCGCGAGCGCATCGCCGAACGCCTGGGGCTGCCGTTCGATAACGTCACCTTCAATGTCACGCTGTTGGGCGGTGGTTTCGGCCGTAAGTCGAAACCGGACTTCGTCGTTGAAGCTGCCGTGCTCGCCAAGGAGTTTCCTGGTAAAGCAGTGCGTGTGCAGTGGACCCGGGAAGACGACATCCACAACTCGTATTTCCACACCGTGTCCGCCGAATACCTCAAGGCCGGCGTGGGCAAGGACGGCTTGCCTTCCGCCTGGCTGCACCGCACGGTGGCGCCGAGCATAACCGCGTTGTTTGCGCCGGGCATGAATCACGAAGCTGCGTTCGAGCTGGGCATGGGCTTTACCAACATGGCCTACGCGATTCCCAACGTGCGCCTGGAAAACCCTGAAGCCACGGTGCATACGCGGGTCGGCTGGTATCGCTCGGTGTCGAACATTCCCCATGGTTTCGCGATCCAGAGTTTTGTCGACGAACTGGCGCACAAAGCCAAGGAAGATCCGCTCAAGTACCAAATCAAATTGCTCGGACCGGATCGGCAGATCGACCCGCGTACGCTCAGTGAAGAATGGAACTACGGCGAATCCCCCGAGCGTTATCCGATCGACACCGGGCGCATGCGCACCGTGCTGGAAACGGCAGCCAAGGCGGCAGGTTGGGGGCGTCAATTGCCCAAGGGCCGTGGCCTGGGGCTGGCCGTGCATTACAGCTTCGTCACCTACGTGGCGGCGGTGATCGAAGTCGAGGTCAAGGACGACGGCACGCTGATCGTGCACAAGGCCGATATCGCCGTGGATTGCGGCCCGCAGATCAACCCCGAGCGGATCCGTTCGCAGTTCGAAGGCGCGTGTGTGATGGGCCTGGGCAACGCCGTGTGGGGTGAAATCAGCTTCAAGGACGGCAAGGTGCAGCAGGACAACTTCCATATGTATGAAGTGGCGCGCATGTCGCTGGCGCCGAAGGAGGTCGCGGTGCATCTGGTGACGCCGCCGGGCGAGGTGCCGCTGGGCGGTGTTGGTGAGCCGGGCGTGCCGCCGATTGCGCCGGCGCTGTGCAACGCTATCTTTGCCGCCACCGGTCAGCGCATCCGCAACCTGCCGGTGCGTTACCAGTTGCAGGGCTGGCAAAAGGCGCAAGCGTGATGGACAGCGCCGATCTTAATGTCCTGCGCAGCGTGCTCGAATGGCGCCGCGCCGGGCAGCGGGTAGTGTTGTTTTCGGTGGTGCAGACCTGGGGCACCGCGCCTCGGGCGCCCGGCGCGATGCTGGCGTTGCGCGAGGATGGCGTGGTGATCGGTTCGGTGTCCGGCGGTTGCGTCGAGGACGATCTGATCGCCCGGCTGCACGATGGGCGGATTCCCGCCAACGGACCGCCGGTGCAGTTGATCACCTACGGCGTAACGCAGGAAGAAGCGGCGCGCTTCGGCCTGCCTTGCGGCGGCACCCTGCGCCTGACCGAGGAGCGGGTCGGCGATCCAGCATGGGTCGCCGAGTTGCTGGACCGTTGCGAGGCTCACGAAATCGTCGCGCGCGAGCTGAACATCGGCACTGGCGAGGTGGTGTTGCGACCAGCCGGCAAGACTGACACCTTGAGTTTCGACGGCCAGACCCTGCGTGCCATTTACGGCCCGCGCTGGCGCCTGCTGTTGATCGGCGCCGGGCAGTTGTCGCGGTACGTGGCCGAGATGGCGCGGCTGCTGGATTTCGAAGTGCTGATCTGTGATCCGCGTACCGAGTTCGTCTATGGCTGGGAAGAGCAGCATGGGCGGTTTGTGCCCGGCATGCCGGACGAGGCGGTGCTGAATATCCAGACCGATGAACGCACTGCGATTGTCGCGCTGACTCACGATCCACGGCTGGATGACATGGCGCTGCTTACGGCGCTCGACTCCAAAGCGTTCTACGTCGGTGCACTCGGCTCGCGGGTCAACAGCATCAAGCGCCGGGAAAATCTCGCTGAGCTAGGCTTGTCAGTAGCGGCCATCGCTCGTTTGCACGGGCCGATCGGTTTGCATATTGGCAGCCATTCCCCGGCGGAAATCGCCTTGTCGCTGTTGGCGGAAATCGTCGCGATCAAGAATGGTGTCGAGCTCAAGCAGAAGAAAACAGTGGAGAGTGTATGAGCCGATCCATCGGAGTGATTGTGCTGGCGGCGGGCGAGGGCAGCCGCTTTCGCGAGGTGGCGGGTGCCGATAAGGACAAGCTGCTGGCCGATTGCACCGGGCGTGATGGCGCGGTGCGTTCGGTGATCGAGCAGGTGTTGGTCAACCTGCCGGCGAGTCTCGATCAGCGAGTGCTGGTGACGACCGAGGCGCGGCCGCAGGCGATGCGCATGGCGCAGGCTTACGGGTGTGACATTGTCTCGATCGAGACCACGGGAATGGGCGACAGCATCGCGGCGGGTGTGGCGGCTTGCCCGGATGTCGATGGTTGGCTGATTGTGCTGGGCGACATGCCGTTCATCCTGCCGTCGAGTATTGAGCGGGTCGTGGCGGCGATTGCCGAGGATGCGGTCAGCGTACCGACGTTGAACGGTGACTATGGGCATCCGGTCGGATTTGGTCGCTCGTTCGCCGCAGGGCTGATGGCTTTGTCCGGTGACCGGGGCGCCAGACCGCTGTTTGCCCAAGGACGGGTGATTGAAGTCGCGGTGGATGATCCGGGTGTGTTGTGGGATATCGATGTGCCGGATGCGCTGGTTTTCCCGCCATCCTGATAAAACCTTGAGGCATAAAAAAGCCCCGCCTGGATTACCAGGCGGGGCTTTTTATTGGCTTTTGGAATCAGACGAGGGGTTTAGGCTCGTGTTCTTTTTCCTGGGCCTCTTCGTGTTGCTCGACCGCTTCCTGAACGGAGCGTGGTGCTTCGGCAATCACGGCTTCAACGGCAGCTTCTTCAGCGACCGGGGCAGGAGCTGCCTCGACCACTTCGGCAACCATTGGCTCAGCAGAGACTGGAGCAGCAGCGGCAGCCAGTTCGGCTTCCTTCTGCAGACGCTCTTCTTCACGCTTGCGACGACGCACTTCACGTGGGTCGTTCGGCGCTCGACCGCTTGGGGTCAGGGCGCTGACCGGAGCAGCTTCAACCACTGGCGCTGGTGCTTCGGCTACTACTGGCGCTTCAACCACAGGGGCTTCAACGACCGGTGCCGGTTCAGCAACAACGACTGGCTCGGCAGCCTTGGCTTCTTCAACGACAGTCGCTTCAACCACTGGCGCTGGTGTTTCAGCGACAGCCGGCTCGGCGACCCAGTTGAATGCGGTCTGTTCTTCGCGAACTTCACGCACGGTTTCGGTCACGGTTTCAGCGACGGTTTCGACAACCGACTCTTCAACTACGGCTGGTGCTTCGAAGGTCACCGCTGGTTCGGCAGCCGCTTCAACCTGAGGCTGAGCTTCGCGAACCGGAGCCACTTCGACTTCCGGAGCGGCAGCTACTTCTACCGGAGTGGTTGCTTCAACAACCGGGGCTTCTACTGGAGCAGTTTCCAGAGTGGCAGCGGTGGCGCGTTCAGCTTGCTCGTGGGCCTGAGCTTCAGCCGGAGCGCTGATCACGGTGCTGGCAACAGCAGCGGTCACAGCCAGGCCAGCGGCCAGATCGGCAGTGCTTGGCGCTTGAGCGTTTTCGCCGGACTCGGATTCTTCCGAACCTTCGATCACGTTGCCGTTGGCATCACGCTGACGCTCGCGACGGTTGCTGCGACGACGCTGACCACGGGAGCGGCGGCGTGGACGATCGCCTTCGGCGTTCTCCGAACCGTCTTCCGGCAGTTGCTCTTCGTTGGTGGTGATTTCTTCTTCAGCGACGGCAGCAGCGGCCTGTTCGGCACGCGGTTGACGCTCTTCACGCGGAGGACGTGGCGCACGTTCTTCACGCGGCTGACGGGCCGGACGCTCTTCAGTGGTGGCAGCAACAGCGGCAGCGGCGGCTGGTGCAGCATCCAGAGGCTCGCGCAGTTCACGTACGCGTTCTTCACGCTCGCCACGCGGCTTGCGATCTTCACGCGGAGCACGTGGTGCACGTTCTTCACGAGGAGCACGCGGTGCGCGTTCTTCGCGGGCTACCGGTGCTTCGTCACGGGACTCGCGTGGCTCGCGGACTTCACGTGGTTCGCGCGGCTGACGCTCTTCACGCGGCTCACGTGGGGCGCGCTCTTCACGCGGTGCACGTTCTTCGCGCGGCTTGCGTTCTTCATCGCGGCGACCGTTACGGTTGCGGCTCTGCTGACGACCGTTGCGACGCTCTTCGTTGCGGGCCGGACGCTCGGCGGCTGGTTTTTCAACCACAACCGGAGCAACTGGCTCTTCCTTGGTGGCGAACAGGCTGACCAGCGACTTCACCAGGCCTTTGAACAGGCTTGGCTCTGGCGCGGCAACCGGAGCAGGTGCCGGGGCTGGAGCGGCGACTTCGGTCGGAACCGGAGCGTTGGCGCGGGCCGGAGCGGTCTTGACCGCGGCTTCCTGGCGAACCAGGGTGCGGGTCGCGGCGGCTGGCTGGACGTCTTCGACATCGGCGGCAGCGGCAGCGATTTCGTAGCTGGACTGGTTGGTCGCGGCTTCCGGGCTGTCGTCACGCAGACGCTGAACTTCGAAATGCGGGGTTTCGAGGTGATCGTTCGGCAGAATGACGATGCGGGCGCGGGTGCGCAGTTCGATCTTGGTGATCGAGTTGCGTTTTTCGTTGAGCAGGAACGCGGCCACCGGGATCGGCACTTGAGCGCGAACTTCGGCGGTGCGGTCTTTCAGGGCTTCTTCTTCGATCAGGCGCAGGATCGCCAGGGACAGCGATTCGACGTCACGGATGATGCCGGTGCCGCTGCAGCGCGGGCAGACGATGCCGCTGCTTTCGCCCAGCGAAGGACGCAGGCGCTGACGGGACATTTCCAGCAGGCCGAAGCGCGAGATGCGACCGATCTGCACGCGGGCGCGGTCGGCTTCCAGGCATTCGCGGACTTTCTCTTCCACGGCGCGCTGGTTCTTGGCAGGGGTCATGTCGATGAAGTCGATGACGATCAGGCCGCCGATGTCGCGCAGGCGCAACTGACGGGCGATTTCTTCAGCCGCTTCAAGGTTGGTCTGCAGGGCGGTTTCTTCGATGTCGCTGCCTTTGGTGGCGCGCGCCGAGTTGATGTCGATGGACACCAGGGCTTCGGTCGGATCGATGACGATGGAGCCGCCGGACGGCAGTTCGACGACGCGCTGGAAAGCGGTCTCGATCTGGCTTTCGATCTGGAAACGGTTGAACAGCGGAACGCTGTCTTCGTACAGCTTGATCTTGCTGGCGTACTGCGGCATCACCTGGCGGATGAAGGTCAGGGCTTCGTCCTGGGCTTCAACGCTGTCGATCAGCACTTCGCCGATGTCCTGGCGCAGGTAATCGCGGATGGCGCGGATGATCACGTTGCTTTCCTGGTAGATCAGGAATGGCGCGGAACGATCCAGCGAGGCTTCTTTGATGGCGGTCCAGAGCTGCAGCAGGTAATCGAGGTCCCACTGCATTTCTTCGCTGCTGCGGCCAAGGCCTGCAGTGCGCACGATCAGACCCATGTCGGCCGGAGCGACCAGACCGTTCAGCGCTTCACGCAGTTCGTTGCGCTCTTCGCCTTCGATGCGACGGGAGATGCCGCCGGCACGCGGGTTGTTCGGCATCAGAACGAGGTAACGACCGGCCAGGCTGATGAAGGTGGTCAGGGCTGCGCCCTTGTTGCCACGCTCTTCTTTTTCGACCTGAACGATGACTTCCTGGCCTTCGCTCAGGACGTCCTTGATGTTGACGCGGCCTTCGGGGGCTTTCTTGAAGTATTCGCGGGAGATTTCTTTGAGGGGCAGGAAGCCGTGGCGCTCGGAGCCGAAATCGACAAAGGCAGCCTCAAGGCTTGGTTCGATGCGAGTGATGCGGCCTTTATAGATGTTGGCCTTTTTCTGCTCGCGTGCACCGGATTCGATGTCCAGGTCGTAGAGGCGCTGGCCATCTACCAGTGCAACACGCAACTCTTCGGGTTGAGTTGCGTTAATCAGCATTCTTTTCATGTAGTACCGTCGGTTTCCGGGCTGCCGGAAACGGCGTTCGGCACACACGACTTCTCACGGTCGGTGTCAGGTGCGTCGGGAGTGGTTGGCCATTCCCGTGTCCAGCGATGTCCGGCCAATTGGGCCGTTATCGCGACGTACGCGTCCTGCTTGCTGTGGCTACTTAAGCACTCAGTCAGGAGGAGGAATCAACCGGTGGCTGTGGACGAGATGAAGCGTCTTGATAAAACCTGTTGCTACACAGTCCAGCGGTTGTGCATCTCCACCCTACACGTATCCCTGATAATTCGGGTGCTGCCGCGCGCAGAATCCGCAGCGGGTTGGCATTTACCGTGAGCTCCGAAAGGGGAGGTCACGCATCATGGCTAATTCAGGCGGTGTTTCCGGAGTCTTCGCTCGGGGTCATCCGCGGCTGACTGCACTTTGTGAACTGGCCGTGAATATGGCTCGCGTGGCGAGTCAAAACTCTGCTTTGCGGCGTGATTCAGGCCTCATGTCACCTGCGCTTGTTACAGCTGCAAACTCCACCGTTACGTAGCAAAAGCCCCGTAGGACGGCCTCGCGTCCTGGTGAATTGCGTTGGTCAGGGCCGGTTTTTGACCGTGGTTCCGCTGTCCAGGCCGCTTTTGGCGGCGTTCGCGACTATAGCAGCAATGATTAAGTGCTTCAATTCCATAAAAAATTGTTATCATCGGCGCCATGACGACTACTGCCCCTTCGACTCCAGGCGTTCAACTGCTTGAGGTCTCGCCGGAATATGCCGGCCAACGAATCGACAATTTCCTCCTCGCCCGGCTCAAAGGCGTGCCCAAGACCTTGATTTACCGCATTTTGCGCAAAGGCGAAGTGCGTGTGAACAAAGGTCGGATCAAGCCCGAATACAAGCTGCAGGCCGGCGACATCGTGCGCGTGCCGCCGGTGCGCGTGCCTGAGCGTGACGAGCCGGTGCCTTTGGCCCAAGGCCTGTTGCAGCGCCTGGAAGCCTCGATTGTCTACGAAGACAAGGCCCTGATCGTGATCAACAAGCCCGCCGGCATTGCGGTTCACGGTGGCAGCGGCCTGAATTACGGCGTGATCGAAGCCTTTCGTCAGTTGCGTCCCGATGCCAAGGAGCTCGAGTTGGTTCACCGTCTCGATCGTGATACCTCCGGGCTGCTGATGATCGCCAAGAAGCGCAGCATGTTGCGTCACTTGCATGCCGCGTTGCGCGGTGACGGTGTCGACAAGCGCTACATGGCCCTGGTTCGCGGCAACTGGGCGACCTCGATCAAGCAAGTCCGTGCGGCGCTCGGCAAGAGCAATCTGCGCTCCGGTGAGCGCATGGTCGAGGTCGACGAGGAGGAGGGCAAGGAGTCTGTGACCGTGTTCAAGGTCCTGCGTCGCTTTGGCGACTTTGCCACTTTGATCGAAGCCAAGCCGATCACCGGTCGCACGCACCAGATCCGCGTGCACACGTTGCACGCCGGGCACTGCATTGCCGGTGACACCAAATACGGCGATGACGGTTTCAGTAAGGAAATCCGTGATCTGGGCGGCAAGCGCCTGTTCCTGCACGCCTACATGCTGACCGTGCCGCT
The DNA here is from genome assembly GCF_000282255.1 of Pseudomonas sp. GM25. Classification (NCBI taxonomy): domain Bacteria; kingdom Pseudomonadati; phylum Pseudomonadota; class Gammaproteobacteria; order Pseudomonadales; family Pseudomonadaceae; genus Pseudomonas; species Pseudomonas sp. GM25. The sequence continues at coordinate 23,426 of NZ_AKJQ01000005.1, forward strand.
GCCCGATGGCGGTGAACTCAAGTTGCAGGCGCCGGTCGATGAGATGTGGGCCAAGACTGTGGAGCGATTGAGTGCGCCCATCTGATTACAAACTGTTGATTTTCGATTGGGACGGCACCCTGGCCGATTCCATTCATCGGATTGTCGAGGCAATGCACTCGGCGTCCGGGCGTTCAGGTTTCGAGCTGCGTGATGATTTTGCCGTCAAAGGCATCATCGGTCTGGGCTTGCCCGAGGCGATCCGCACCTTGTATCCGGAAATCAGCGATGCCGAGATGACCTTGTTCCGCGAGTATTACGCCGATCACTACATCGCTGCAGAGGCCGTGCCTTCGCCGTTGTTCGAAGGCGTAGTCGAGTCGATGGCGTCCTTTCGCGAGCAGGGCTATCACCTGGCTGTCGCGACCGGCAAGAATCGTCGCGGGCTGGATCGGGTGCTCAAGGCCAATGGCTGGGAAGATTATTTCGATATCACCCGCGCTGCCGATGAAACTGCAAGCAAGCCGCACCCTCTGATGCTGGAGCAGATCCTTGCGCATTGCGGTGTCCGGTCCGAACAGGCGCTGATGGTCGGTGATTCGTCCTTCGATCTGCTGATGGCGCGCAATGCAGGGATGGACTCGGTGGCGGTCAGTTATGGCGCGCAATCGATCGAATCGCTGCAGCAGTTCGAGCCGCGACTGTCGATCGACCATTTTTCCGAATTGCACGCCTGGCTGGGGCAGCAGGCTTAATACGTTTTTGCTGGGGTGGATGGCATGACCGACGAATGGAAAGCACCGGCCAAGGCAACTGCCGACGACGGTGATGCGAAAAGCTGGAAGCTGCTGGAAAAGACCCTGCTGGCCGGCGTGCAGGAACAGCGTCGATCGCGACGCTGGGGCATCTTCTTCAAACTGCTGACCTTTGTTTATCTGTTTGTTGCGCTGATCCTGTTCACGCCGTTGATGGATATGGAGAAGAGCGCTACGCGCAGCTCCAAATACACCGCGTTGATCGACGTCACCGGCATGATCGCCGACAAAGAGCCTGCCAGCGCCGACAATATCGTCGGCAGCCTGCGTGCAGCGTTTGAAGACAAGAAGGTCAAGGGCGTAATCCTGCGCATCAACAGCCCGGGCGGCAGTCCGGTGCAGTCGGGTTATGTGTATGACGAGATCAAACGTCTGCGCGGCCTGCATCCCGACACCAAGCTGTACGCGGTGATTTCCGATCTGGGTGCTTCCGGTGCTTATTACATCGCCAGTGCTGCTGATCAGATCTATGCCGACAAGGCCAGTCTGGTGGGCTCTATTGGTGTGACGGCGGCCGGTTATGGATTTGTTGGCACCATGGAGAAGCTTGGCGTCGAGCGTCGCACTTACACCTCTGGCGAGCACAAGGCATTCCTCGATCCGTTCCAGCCGCAAAAGCCGGAAGAAACGGCGTTCTGGCAAAGTGTGCTGGATACCACGCACAAACAGTTCATCAACAGCGTCAAGCAGGGGCGTGGCGATCGTCTGAAAGACAAGGATCATCCGGAGCTGTTCTCCGGGCTGGTCTGGTCTGGCGAGCAGGCGCTGCCATTGGGGCTGATCGATGGTCTGGGCAATGCCAGTTCGGTGGCGCGTGACGTGATTGGCGAAAAGGAACTGGTGGACTTCACCGTTCAGGAATCGCCGTTTGATCGCTTCTCGAAGAAGCTTGGCGCCAGCGTTGCCGAGAAACTGGCAATGTGGATGGGTTTCAACGGCCCGTCGTTGCGCTGATCGAATGCTGCAAGAAAAACCGGCCTGAGGGCCGGTTTTTTGTGGGTCAGGGAATCTGTACGCCTTCCGTCAACAGCATGTCGATCAGGCGAATCAGCGGCAGGCCGATCAGGCTGGTGGCGTCCGGGCCTTCGGTGGATTGAAACAGGCTCACGCCCAGTCCTTCGGCCTTGAAGCTGCCGGCGCAGTCGTAGGGCTGCTCGGCGTGCAGGTAGCGCTCGACGCGGGCCTGATCCAGTACGCGCATGTGCACGGTGAAGGGCACGCAGTCGACCTGGCAGTGGCCGGTCTGGCTGTTGAGCAGGGCCAGGCCGGTGAGGAAGGTCACGCTGGCGCCGCTGGCGGCCATCAGTTGTTCGCGGGCGTTTTCGAAGGTGTGCGGCTTGCCGATGATGCGCTCGCCGAGTACCGCAACCTGGTCGGAGCCGATGATCAGGTGAGCGGGGTGGCTGTCGGCCAAGGCGCGGGCTTTCTGTTCGGCGAGGCGCTTGACCAGCTCGATTGCCGACTCGTCCGGGCGATGGCTTTCATCGATATCCGGCGAGCTGCAGACGAACGGCAGGCGCAGGCGGCTGAGCAATTCCCGACGATAGGTCGAGCTTGAAGCGAGTAATAAAGGCAGCATTCGCATCTCCAGAGGCAGGCGACAGATTCTAGCGGAGGCGCGCAAGTGACGGACAGGGCACAATTTCCTTTGACATGGGTGGGTGCATCCCTATAATGCTGCGCCTATGTTGAATGACCCGATTCCACCTCACGTTGACCCGCGCAAATTGGCTGACCGTGGCACCACCCTTCAAGGTGAACTGCTGCTGGCCGATTTGAAGAGACTCTGCGACCCGCTTTCCGACGATGTCGGTACGGTGCAGGCAAAATTCGTTTTTGAACGAGATGAACGTAAATCTGTGGTGATCCACAGCTTTATCGACACCGAAGTCAAAATGGTTTGCCAGCGTTGTCTTGAGCTGGTCACCCTGCCGATCCACAGCGAATGCAGTTACGCTGTTGTGAAGGAGGGTGCGAATACCCAGTCGTTACCGAAAGGTTATGACGTGCTGGAACTGGGCGAAGATCCATTGGATCTGCAGTCACTGATCGAGGAGGAGCTTCTGCTCGCCTTGCCCATTGTGCCTGCTCATCATCCGGAAGAATGCCAGCAGCCGGCGGGAGCAGATGAGCCCGAACCGAGCGAGGACGAGGTAACGCGGTCCAACCCGTTCAGTGTATTGGCGCAGTTAAAGCGTGACCCAAACGTTTAGGAGTTAATCAATTATGGCTGTTCAGCAGAACAAAAAATCCCGCTCTGCCCGTGACATGCGCCGTTCGCACGACGCTCTCGAGGCTAGCACCCTGTCTGTAGAAAAAACCACTGGTGAAGTTCACCTGCGTCACCACGTATCGCCAGAAGGCGTATACCGTGGCCGTAAAGTGATCGACAAGGGCGCTGACGAGTAATCACTTGTCCGCTCAAGTCATCGCGATTGACGCAATGGGCGGGGACTTCGGTCCCCGCAGCATTGTTCAGGCCAGCCTTGCTTGCCTTTCTGCTACACCCTCGCTGCACCTGACCCTCGTCGGTCAACCCTCCCTTCTTGAAGAACTGATCATCGGCCAATCGGCTGCCGATCGCGCGCGCCTGACGATTGTTCCGGCGTCCGAAGTCATCACCATGGACGAAAAACCTGCCCAGGCCCTGCGTGGCAAGCCGGACTCGTCGATGCGTGTCGCCCTCGAATTGCTGCGTGACGGCAAGGTTCAGGCCTGTGTCAGTGCCGGCAATACCGGTGCCTTGATGGCCCTGTCGCGATTTGTACTCAAGACCCTGCCGGGGATTGATCGTCCGGCGATGGTCGCCGCGATCCCTACTCAGAACGGCTATTGCCAGTTGCTCGATCTGGGCGCCAACGTCGATTGCAGTGCCGAGCATCTGTTGCAGTTCGCCGTGATGGGGTCGGTGGCGGCGCAAACCCTGGGCATTGCCCGTCCGCGTGTCGCGCTGCTGAATATCGGGACCGAAGACATCAAGGGCAATCAGCAGGTCAAGCTGGCTGCAACGCTGTTGCAGGCTGCCCGGGGCATCAATTACATCGGTTTCATCGAAGGTGACGGCTTGTATCGCGGCGAGGCAGATGTGGTGGTTTGCGACGGTTTCGTCGGCAATATCCTGCTCAAGTCCAGCGAAGGTCTGGCGACCATGATCGCTGCGCGCATCGAGGCCTTGTTCAAGAAAAACCTCGCCTCCCGCGCTGTCGGCGCTCTGGCTCTGCCATTGATGAAGCGTCTGCAGGCTGATCTCGCACCGGCGCGACATAACGGCGCAAGCTTCCTCGGTTTGCAGGGCATTGTCGTGAAAAGTCACGGTTCGGCCGGGGTTCAGGGGTTTCAGAGTGCCATTCAGCGAGCGCTGATCGAGATTCAGGAAAATCTTCCCGAGCGCCTGCACGGCCGTCTGGAGGATTTGTTGTCTTAGGCGTTTTCGTCGGACAATGCTTAAATGTGACCGCCCGGTTCAAAGGGCCATCCAACTGTCAGTTTCTTGCGTCCCTCTAGCGGGATGCCATTTTTCCGACGACAAGATCATTAGGGGCTTGTTACATGTCTGCTTCCCTCGCATTCGTCTTTCCAGGACAGGGTTCGCAGTCCCTCGGCATGCTGGCCGAGCTGGGCGCGCAACATCCACTGATCCTCGAAACTTTCAAAGAAGCATCCGATGCTCTGGGCTATGACCTGTGGGCGCTGACCCAGCAGGGCCCGGAAGAGCTGCTCAATCAAACCGATAAAACCCAACCGGCCATTCTGACCGCTTCGATCGCCCTGTGGCGTCTGTGGCTGGCGGAAGGCGGTGCGCGTCCGGCCTTCGTTGCCGGTCACAGCCTGGGTGAATACAGCGCGCTGGTCGCTGCCGGCAGCCTGAGCCTGGCCGACGCGGTAAAGCTCGTTGAGCGCCGTGGCCAACTGATGCAGGAAGCCGTTCCGGCCGGGCAGGGCGGCATGGCTGCCATCCTCGGTCTGGAAGATGCTGACGTGCTGGCAGCCTGTGCCGAAGCGGCGCAAGGCGAAGTGGTCAGCGCGGTGAACTTCAACTCCCCGGGCCAGGTGGTGATCGCCGGTGCCAAGGCAGCGGTTGAGCGCGCCATCGAAGGCTGTAAGGCTCGTGGCGCCAAGCGTGCCATGCCGCTGCCGGTCAGCGTGCCGTCGCACTGCGAGCTGATGCGCCCGGCTGCCGAGCGTTTCGCCGAATCGATCGCTGCCATCGACTGGCAGGCGCCGCAGATCCCTGTGGTACAGAACGTCAGCGCCCAGGTGCCGGCGGATCTGGAAACCCTCAAGCGTGATCTGCTGGAGCAACTCTACAAGCCGGTCCGCTGGGTCGAGTCCGTACAGACTCTGGCCGCCAAAGGCGCGACCAATCTGGTCGAGTGCGGCCCTGGCAAGGTGCTGGCCGGTCTGAACAAACGTTGCGCCGAAGGCGTTTCGACTTCCAACCTCAATACCCCAGACGCTTTCGCTGCTGCTCGCGCAGCGGCTGTCTGAATCAGGAGAAGCTTGCATGAGTCTGCAAGGTAAAGTTGCACTGGTCACCGGCGCAAGCCGTGGCATTGGCCAGGCTATTGCACTGGAACTGGGTCGTCAGGGCGCCATCGTTGTTGGCACCGCGACTTCCGCTTCGGGCGCCGAGCGTATTGCTGCGACCCTGAAGGAAAACGGCATCCAGGGCGCAGGTTTCGAACTGAACGTCACCAGCGATGAGTCGGTCACCAAGGTGCTGGCGAGCATCCAGGAGCAGTTCGGTGCGCCGGTGGCGATTCTGGTCAACAATGCCGGCATCACCCGCGATAACCTGATGATGCGCATGAAAGACGACGAGTGGTACGACGTGATCGATACCAACCTGAACAGTCTGTATCGCCTGTCCAAGGGCGTTCTGCGCGGCATGACCAAGGCGCGTTGGGGCCGAATTATCAGTATTGGCTCGGTGGTGGGTGCCATGGGCAACGCTGGCCAAGTAAACTATGCAGCCGCCAAGGCCGGTCTGGAAGGTTTCAGCCGTGCCATGGCGCGTGAAGTCGGTTCGCGTTCGATTACGGTCAACTCGGTAACCCCAGGGTTCATCGACACCGATATGACTCGCGAGCTGCCTGAAGCACAGCGTGAAGCCTTGCAGACGCAGATTCCGCTGGGCCGTCTGGGACAAGCTCAAGAGATCGCGTCCGTGGTCGCTTTTCTTGCATCCGACGGTGCGGCATACGTGACCGGGGCTACAATCCCGGTTAACGGCGGGATGTACATGTAATTCAAATGTGACGGATTGCTTCAAAAAAATGTCATACGAGCTGTCTAAAATCCGTTATAAAGCTGCAATCTATTTATAGGCAGAGGGCCGCAGGGTTTGAGGAGTGAAGCTTTCAGTTGAAAAGCTGAAAAGTCTTTCTATACACTTACCCACTGGCCAGCTGCCTGAATTTGTCCATTAGGAGTGAAAACAAGGTATGAGCACCATCGAAGAGCGCGTCAAGAAAATCGTTGCCGAGCAACTGGGTGTTAAAGAAGAAGAAGTGGTCAACACCGCTTCCTTCGTAGAAGACCTGGGTGCCGACTCCCTTGACACCGTTGAGCTGGTGATGGCTCTGGAAGAGGAATTCGAGACCGAAATCCCTGACGAAGAAGCTGAGAAGATCACTACTGTACAAGCTGCAATCGACTACGTTACTAGCCACCAGGCGTAATAGTTTGTAATCGTTGCTTGCTGTCATGGAAAAACCGCACTGCCATCATGGCGTGCGGTTTTTTCTTTAGGCCTGATGCAAAGTCGTCATTTGAAAAAGGAGAGTGCTGTGTCGCGTAGACGCGTCGTAGTCACCGGTATGGGTATGTTGTCGCCACTGGGCACGGATGTGCCGAGCAGTTGGCAGGGCATTCTGGCTGGCCGCAGTGGCATTGGTCTGATCGAACACACCGACCTTTCTGCCTATTCCACCCGCTTTGGCGGCTCGGTAAAGGGCTTCAATGTCGAGGAATACCTGTCGGTCAAGGAAGCGCGCAAGCTCGACCTGTTCATTCAGTACGGTCTGGCGGCCGGCTTTCAAGCCGTACGCAACGCCGGTCTGGAAGTCACCGATGCCAACCGTGAACGCATTGGCGTGGCCATGGGTTCGGGTATCGGCGGTCTGACCAACATCGAAGAAACCAGCCGCACCCTGCACGAGACTGGCCCGCGCCGGATTTCTCCGTTCTTTGTGCCTGGCTCGATCATCAATATGATTTCCGGTTTCCTGTCCATCCACCTGGGTGCACAGGGGCCTAACTACGCCATCGCCACGGCGTGTACCACCGGTACGCACTGCATCGGCATGGCGGCGCGCAACATCATGTACGACGAAGCCGACGTGATGATTGCCGGCGGTGCCGAGATGGCCGCGTGCGGTCTGGGCATGGGCGGCTTCGGTGCTTCCCGTGCGCTGTCGACCCGCAACGACGAGCCGACCCGCGCCAGCCGTCCGTGGGACAAGGGTCGTGACGGTTTCGTACTGTCCGACGGCGCCGGTGCTCTGGTGCTCGAAGAGCTCGAACACGCCAAGGCCCGTGGCGCGACCATCTACGCCGAATTGATCGGTTTCGGCACCAGTGGCGACGCCTTCCACATGACGTCGCCACCCGCCGACGGCGCCGGTGCTGCGCGCTGCATCACCAACGCGCTGCGCGATGCGAAGATCAACGTCGATCAAGTGCAATACATCAACGCCCACGGCACTTCGACGCCGGCCGGTGACCTCGCTGAAGCCAACGCGATCAAGTCGGTGTTCGGTGATCACGCCTACAAGCTGGCGGTCAGCTCCACCAAGTCCATGACCGGTCACCTGCTGGGTGCGGCGGGCGCGGTCGAGGCGATCTTCAGCGTGCTGGCGATCAACAGCCAGGTGGCGCCGCCAACCATCAACCTCGATGAGCCGGACGAAGGCTGCGACCTCGATTTCGTGCCGCATACCGCGCGCAACATGGACATCGATGTTGTGCTGTCCAACTCGTTCGGGTTCGGCGGCACCAACGGCACGTTGGCGTTCCGTCGGTTCGCCGGCTGATGGACTGCTGGGTCGACGGTCTGCCGGCTGACGCTCTGTCGCTGAAAGATCGCGGCCTGGCTTACGGCGACGGTCTGTTCGAGACCATCGCCGTGCGTGGCGGCCAGCCGTTGCTGCTGGATCGCCATCTGACGCGTCTGGCCGACGGCTGTGCGCGTCTGGCCATCGCAGCCGATATCGAGCGGGTTCGCCATGAGCTGCAATCCTATGCCGCCGCGATGGGCGAGGGCGTGCTCAAACTCATCCTCACCCGTGGCGACGGATTGCGCGGCTATGCGCCGGATCCTTCGGCGCAGGGCCGACGCATTCTGCAAGGCAATCCTCCCGCCGCTTATCCAGCGGCCCATGCCGAGCAGGGCGTTCGCCTGTTTCCGTGCAGCACGCGTTTGTCCAAGCAACCGTTGCTCGCCGGGCTCAAACACCTCAATCGACTGGAACAGGTCATTGCCCGCGCCGAATGGCAGGACAGTGAACATGCCGAAGGTTTGATGCTCGATCAGGCCGGTCGGGTGATCGAAGGTGTGTTCAGCAATCTGTTCCTGGTGCGTGATGGTGTGCTGATCACGGCGGACCTGAAACGCTGCGGCGTGGCCGGTGTGATGCGCGCAGAAATATTGTTTCAGGCCGAGTCCCTGGGCATCCCCGTGCAAATCACCGACATCCCCCTCGAACAGCTGCAATGGGCGGATGAAGTCTTTGTCTGCAACAGCGTGTATGGCGTCTGGCCGGTACGCGCCTGTGCTGCTCTGAGCTGGCCGGTTGGCCCGCTCACCCGTAAACTGCAAACCATTGCCCGCGCGCTACTGGATGCCTGATTCGTGAGACGTAAACTTTTGCTGCTGCTGGAAACCGGACTGGTTCTGGCAGGGCTGCTGTTGGGCGCCAGCGCCTGGAAGATTCATTCGGCACTGGAACAGCCCCTGAACATCACGCAGGAAGAACTGCTGGATGTGCCCAAGGGATCCACCCCGACCCGTACTTTTCTTGGACTCGAAGCCGACGGCGTCATCAAGGACGCGTTCTGGCTGCGGGTCTATTGGCGTTTCAACCTGGCCGGCACGCCGATTCACAGCGGTGAATACCGCATGCAGCCGGGCATGACCGTCAACGGCCTGATCGACCTGTGGAGGCGCGGCGATGTGGTTCAGTACAGCCTGACCCTGGTCGAAGGCTGGAATTTCCATCAAGTGCGCGCCGCGCTGGCCAAAGATGAAAAGATCGAGCAGACCCTCAACGGCCTGAGCGACAGTGATGTGATGGCCAAAATCGGTCACAAGGGCCTGTTCCCTGAAGGCCGCTTCTTCCCCGATACCTACCGCTTCGTGCGCGGTGTGACCGATACCGAACTGCTGAAAAAGGCTTTCGACCGCCTCGACGAAGTGCTGGCCAAGGAGTGGGAAAAACGCTCCGCCGACGTGCCTTACACCGAGCCCTATCAGGCGCTGATCATGGCGTCGCTGGTGGAGAAGGAAACCGGCGTGCCTCAGGAGCGTGGCCAGATTGCCGGCGTCTTCGTGCGGCGCATGGCGCTGGGCATGCAGTTGCAGACCGATCCGACGGTGATCTACGGCCTGGGTGACCGCTACAACGGCAAACTGACTCGTGCGCATCTCAAGGAAGCCACGCCGTACAACACGTACATGATTCCCGGCCTGCCGCCGACGCCGATCGCCATGGTCGGACGCGAAGCCATTCATGCCGCACTCAATCCGGTGGATGGCACCAGCCTCTACTTTGTTGCCCGTGGCGATGGCAGCCATGTGTTCTCCGATGACCTGGACGCGCACAACAACGCGGTGCGCGAGTACCAGCTCAAGCGGCGCGCGGATTACCGCTCGAGCCCGGCGCCGGCGACCGCGCCCGAGGCCGCTCCGGCAGCCGAGGAGGCGATTCCTGCCGCCTCGCCCGATACCGCACCGGAATCGTTGCCGCAGCCGCCTGCTCAAGAGCCTGCGCCGACGCCGGAGCCGGAAGCGTCCGCTCCCCAAAACACGCAATGACTTTGATTAAGGACTGCCTGTGACTGGCTTGTTTATTACCCTGGAAGGCCCGGAAGGCGCCGGCAAAAGCACCAACCGCGAATACCTCGCCGAGCGCCTGCGCGCCGCCGGTATCGAAGTGGTGCTGACCCGCGAGCCCGGCGGTACGCCGCTGGCCGAGCGCATTCGTGAGGTGTTGCTGGCCCCGGTCGACGAAGTGATGAACCCGGACACCGAGTTGTTGCTGGTGTTCGCCGCCCGTGCCCAGCATCTGGCTGAGGTCATTCGCCCGGCGCTGGCCCGTGGTGCGGTCGTGCTGTGTGACCGTTTCACCGATTCGACTTACGCCTATCAGGGCGGTGGTCGCGGCTTGTCGCTGGAGCGCATCGCGGCGCTGGAGACATTCGTGCAGGGCGATTTGCGTCCTGACCTGACGCTGATTTTCGATCTGCCGGTGGAAATCGGCCTGGCCCGCGCCAGTGCTCGTGGACGTCTGGATCGTTTCGAGCTGGAAGGCCGTGAGTTTTTCGAAGCCGTGCGCAGCGCGTTCCTCAAGCGCGCCGAAGCTGATCCGGCGCGCTATGTGCGGATCGATGCCGGCCAGCCGTTGGCCAAGGTTCAACAATCGCTGGATACCCTGATTCCGAATTTGCTGGAGCTGAGCCGTGGCTGAGGCCTATCCGTGGCAGGACAGCCTCTGGCAGCAACTGGCCGGTCGCACTCAGCACGCCCACGCTTATCTTTTGCATGGCCCGGCTGGTATCGGCAAACGCGCGCTGGCCGAGCGGCTGATGGCCAGCCTGCTGTGCCAGCGTCCGACGCCTGAAGCCTGCGGCGAGTGCAAATCCTGCCTGCTGCTCAAGGCCGGCAGCCACCCGGACAATTACATCCTCGAGCCGGAAGAAGCGGACAAGGCGATCAAGGTCGACCAGGTGCGCGATCTGGTCAGTTTCGTGGTGCAGACCGCGCAACTGGGCGGGCGCAAGGTGGTGCTGATCGAGCCGGTGGAGTCGATGAACATCAACGCCGCCAACGCCTTGCTCAAGAGCCTTGAAGAGCCGTCCGGTGATACCGTGCTGTTGCTGGTCAGCCACCAGCCGAGCCGGTTGTTGCCGACGATCAAGAGCCGCTGCGTGCAGCAGGCCTGTCCGCTGCCGAGCGAATCTGTGAGCCTGCAATGGCTGGCTCAGGCACTGCCGGAATGTTCCGAAGACGAACGAGTCGAACTGTTGACCCTGGCCGCCGGCTCGCCGTTGGCCGCTGTCACGTTGCAGGGGCAGGGCGTGCGTGATCAGCGTGCGCAGGTGGTGGAAGGCGTGAAGAAGCTGCTCAAGCAGCAGCAATCGCCGACGCAACTGGCCGAGGAATGGAAAAACATTCCGATGCTGCGTCTGTTCGACTGGTTCTGCGACTGGTCGAGCCTGATCCTGCGCTATCAGTTGACCCAGGATGAAGCGGGCCTTGGCCTGACCGACATGCGCAAGGTCGTGCAGTATCTGGCGCAGAAAAGTGCCCAGGCTAAGGTGCTGGATATTCAGGACTGGATTCTCGCCCAGCGCCAGAAAGTCCTGAGCAAGGCCAACCTCAACGCGGCGTTGCTGCTGGAAGCGTTGCTGGTGCAATGGGCGAGCTTGCCTGGCCAAAGATAAGAATGTGTACCTAGACTCTGAACATCAGCAGTGGAGGTCAACATGAATGAACCTGTCAGCCCGGGGCCGCGCAACGGCATCTTGTCCCTGACGATCAAGGACAAGTCGGTCCTTTACGCCGCCTACATGCCGTTCATCAAGAACGGCGGCCTGTTCATCCCGACCAACAAGAGCTACAAGTTAGGCGACGAGGTGTTCATGCTGCTGAACCTGATGGACGAGGCAGAGAAGATTCCGGTGGCCGGCAAAGTGGCCTGGATCACCCCCAAGGGCGCCCAGGGCAACCGCGCGGCCGGCGTCGGCGTGCAATTCAACGATGGCGACAACACCGCGCGCAGTCGCATCGAAACTCATCTGGCCGGAGCCCTGAAATCCGACCGTCCCACTCATACGATGTAAGTTGCAGTCCTTTTATGCTCGTAGATTCCCATTGTCACCTTGATCGCCTCGACCTCGCCGTTCACGACGGTTCCCTGGATGCCGCGCTGGATGCGGCCCGTCAGCGCGGAGTCGGACACTTCCTGTGCATCGGCGTCAGCGCCGACAACGCGGCCGACGTCAAAGCCCTGGCCGAGCGCTATGAGGACGTCGATTGTTCGGTTGGCGTGCATCCGCTGGATGTGCAGCCGGGCGCGGCGCCGGCGCTGGACTGGCTGCTGCACGAGCTCAATCACCCGAAAGTGGTGGCGATCGGTGAAACCGGTCTGGACTATCACTACGAGCCGGAAGCCGCCGAACTGCAGCAGGAATCGTTCCGTCTGCACCTGCAAGCTGCGCAGCAGACCGGCAAACCGGTGATCATCCACACCCGTGGCGCCCGCGCCGATACGCTTGAGTTGTTGCGCGAAGCCGCGCTGCCTCAGGCCGGTGTGTTGCATTGCTTCACCGAAGACTGGGACATGGCCAAGGCGGCGCTGGACACGGGTTATTACATTTCCCTGTCGGGCATCGTCACCTTCCGCAATGCCGACGCGCTGCGCGATGTAGCGAGCAAGGTTCCGGCCGATCGCCTGTTGGTGGAAACCGATTCGCCGTACCTGGCGCCGATCCCGTATCGCGGCAAACCGAACCTGCCGCAATACGTGCGGGAAGTGGCAGAGTTTCTGGCGATGCTGCGCGGCGAGAACTACGAGCGTTTTGCCGAGCAGACCACCGAGAATTTCAAGCGGCTGTTTCCGCTGGCGAATGTAAAAGCCTGAATCGCAGGCAAAAAAAACCCGGGTTCTGGGGGGTGAATCCGGGTTAAGACCATTAGGAGTAAAACAAAGGCACGCGGTCCCTTGGTACCTTTACCGGCGCGACACTTGGGGGAGATGTCGCCCGACAGTTCAAGTATTGATCAGTCTGGCGCCGAGTCCAGTTGGCCGGCAGGGGTTTTTAAACAAATTTGGAATACGTTCGCTTCGGTTATGTTCTCATTCCCCCCGAAACGTTCGTGAAATGAACAAGAAACACAGATATGGTCGGATGATCCGTGCATTTTTGCGCAAGTTAGGCATAATACGCGGCTTCGAATTTTGACCCCTACAGACCTTTTCTTATGCACAAAGAACCTCGTAAGGTCCGTGAGTTTCGTCGCCGCGAGCAAGAAATTCTCGATACCGCGCTCAAGCTGTTCCTCGAACAAGGTGAAGACAGTGTCACCGTCGAGATGATTGCTGATGCCGTGGGTATCGGCAAAGGCACGATCTACAAGCACTTCAAGTCCAAGGCTGAAATCTATCTGCGCCTGATGCTCGATTACGAGCGCGACTTGAACGAGCTGTTGCACTCGGCCGATGTCGACAAGGACAAGGAAGCGCTGTCCCGTGCCTACTTTGAATTCCGCATGCGCGACCCGCAGCGCTATCGCCTGTTCGATCGCCTGGAAGAGAAGGTGGTCAAGGGCAATCAGGTGCCCGAGATGGTCGAGGAGCTGCACAAGATCCGTGCCTCGAACTTCGAACGCCTGACGCTGCTCATCAAGGGCCGCATCAGCGAAGGCAAGCTCGAAGACGTGCCGCCGTACTTCCACTACTGCGCATCCTGGGCGCTGGTGCACGGCGCGGTGGCGCTGTATCACTCGCCGTTCTGGAGCAATGTGCTGGAAGATCAGGAAGGTTTCTTCCAGTTCCTGATGGATATCGGCGTGCGCATGGGCAACAAGCGCAAGCGCGACCCCGAAACCCCAAGCAGCTGAATCATTCAGTCGCCTTATGCGCCGTGTTTTTCGCTACATGGCGCAGTACCGCAGGAATATACTCAGGCATAGGGCTTGCTAAAACTTGAATTGTGAGTCAAGTTTTAGCCGCTCGATTTTCCATCGCCGGAGTGCTTCATGATCGTTGACCGTCAAGGCAGGCGTTTTCGCAATTTGCGGATCAGTCTGACTTCAGCCTGCAATTACGCCTGTACCTACTGCGTGCCCAACGGCAAGCGGCTGGTGGCTGCACAGGATGAACTGTCGGCCGAGGCCATGGCGCGTGGCGTGGCTTATCTGATCGAAGCCGCCGGCATCGAGCGCCTGCGCATCACCGGCGGCGAGCCGCTGGTCAGCCCCAAACTCGAATCTTTCATGAGCGCCGTCGGCAAGATGGGGCTGGAAGACATCAGCCTGACCACCAACGGCCAGCTCCTGGCGAAAAAACTCCCGCTGCTGGTCGATGCCGGCCTGCGGCGCATCAACGTTTCCCTCGATACCCTGGACGCCGGCGCGTTCCGCAGCATCGCCCGTGGCGGCGATCTGGCCACCGTGCTGGATGGCATGGATCAAGCGGCAGCGGCGGGGATGAAGATCAAGGTCAACATGGTGCCGTTGCGCGGGCAGAATCTCGACCAGGTGATGCCGCTGCTCGATTACTGCCTCGAGCGTGGCTTTGAACTGCGCTTCATCGAGCTGATGCGCATGGGCCACCTGGCCACTGATTCCAACGCCTTCCTGCAACAGTTCGTCAGCCTGCAACAGCTGCTGAGCCTGATCGGCGAACATTACGAGTACGCGCAAACCGACGCGCCGGTGGACGCCACGGCGGTTCGCTATGCGATTCCCGGTCGGGGCAACTTCGGCGTGATCGCCAACGAAAGCGTGCCGTTCTGCCGAACCTGCTCGCGCCTGCGTCTGTCGTCCACCGGATGGCTGCATGGCTGCCTGTCGTCGAGCAACCGCCATTACGTCGGTGACCTGCTCGACAAGCCGCGTCACGAAGCGCTGCCGGCGTTGCAGCGACTACTGGTCAAGGCGCTGGGCGACAAGCAGGAAGTCGCGTTCTCCGGCGGCGCAACCGTCATGAAGATCATCGGCGGCTAAGTCCGGTTTAGCTACAAAGTCTTATTTCAAAGCGGATACCTGCACATTTCCAAGGACTGGCGCAAAAGCTGCATCCTACGGCCATTCGCCGGTTTTCCGTCACCGGCTTCTGGAGGATTAGGATGCGTAGCCTGGTTTTGCTGCTGGCCGTTTTGGCGCTGGGCGGCTGTATGACTGTCAGTGACATGGCCGAAGGGACTCGCTACCAGATGAGCGACGCGGGGCTGCTGGATCACAGCGACAGCCGTCGCGTGAACAACTTCCGCATTCAGCCGGATTCGTTCATCTACATCGCGCAGGGTTCGTTCGCGCCGCCGGGTGGTTCTTACCCGCGTCCCAACGTCGTCGCCGAAGAGGCCTTCAAAGGCTTCGTCGAATATTTCCCGATGGTCCGTCGCGCCCGTGCGCCGGAAGGCCTCGATCAGGCGATGGGCGAAGCGCGCGACGCCGGTGCCCACTACCTGCTGTACACCCGTTTCGCCAAGGCCGACGACCGCATCGGCAACTCCGATGAGTGGCTGGATCAGGAAGCCGTGGATCGCCTCGGTATCGACGGCGGCGTGATTCAGATCATGTTGATCGAGACCAGCACCCAGTATTTGATTGATACTGCACGGATCAAGAGTCGTGGCGGTTTACTGACGTTCCACGACAACAAGCCCGAAGACCTGATCGGCCCACCGCTTGCGCAGTACGCGCGCAGCCTGCTGGGCGTCGGGGACCAGTAATTCAAGGAGTACGCCATGAGTGGCCCGCAAAAAGCCAATGACCTGCTGGGGCAAATCCCCAAAACCAAAGGCTTGCCGCCGGTGCACTTGTGGAACCCGGATTTCTGCGGCGACATCGACATGCGCATCGCCCGTGACGGCACCTGGTACTACCTGGGCACGCCGATCGGGCGTAAGCCGATGGTCAAGCTGTTCTCCACGATCATCCGCCGCGATGGCGATGATTATTTCCTGATAACCCCGGTGGAGAAGGTCGGGATCAAGGTCGATGACGCGCCATTCGTGGCGATTGCCGTCGATGTGGAAGGCGAGGGTGAGGCGCAAGTGCTGCGCTTCACCACCAACGTCGATGAAACCACCGAGGCTGGCGCGGAACATCCGATCCGAGTCGAGATCGATCCGACCACGCAAGAGCCCGCACCTTACGTGCATGTACGCACCAACCTCGAAGCGCTGATCCACCGCAACGTGTTCTACCAATTGGTCGAACTGGCAGTCAGCCGTGAAATCGATGGTCAGCGCTGGCTCGGCGTCTGGAGTGGCGGCGAGTTCTTCCGCATCGGCCTCGAACCCTAAAAAAAACCGCAGTCTGTGAAAGCAGGCTGCGGTTTTTTGTCGTTGACTCTTAATCGTATGATGATTAGCTTGGGCATCCACAGCGAACGGCTTCGGGGTGTCCATGTCGAGCAGTTTTCACGCATCAACGGTTGACTGGCTGGGCGCCTGGATCGCCGCCGGCCAGGTAAAACCCGGGCAGGCAATCAAGGTCGAGGCCGATCTGGGCGAGCAGCTCGGTGTCAGTCGCACCGTGATCCGCGAAGCCATCAAGACCCTCGTCGCCAAAGGCATGCTAGAAGTCGGGCCGAAAGTCGGCACGCGGGTGTTGCCGATCAAACGCTGGAACCTTTTCGATCCGCAAGTCGTCGGCTGGCTGTCACGCAGCGGCCTGCCGGAAAACTTCGTCGATGACCTGCTCGACCTGCGCCGCACCATCGAACCGATGGCGGTGCGCTGGGCCTGCGAGCGGGCGACCGTGGAACAGGTGCAAGCGGTGCAGCAGGCTTACAACGCGCTCGAACGGGCGGTGGACAGCGGCATCGATTACAACCGCGCCGACCAGTTTTTCCATGAGTGCATCCTGGCCGCCAGCCACAATCAATTCATCGAGCAAATGGTGCCGGCCCTCGGCGCGCTGCTTGCCGTTTCCTTCGAAGTGTCCGCGGCTGACCCCGACGAATTGCGCCGCACCTTGCCCATTCACAAAGACATGGCCGACGCCATCGCCGCCCGGGATGCCGCGCGCGGGGTGTGGGCCTGCATGACCCTGATCGACAATGCCGACCTGGCCATCAAGCGGTTTTACCCGCAGGTGATGGCCGACAAAAAAGCCAGCTGACAAAAACAACAAGACAGGAGGTTGCATGACGTGGACTGCGGTGACAGAGCATCGGGCGCAACTGGGCGAAGGCCCGTTCTGGGATGCACCGACCCAGGCGCTTTACTGGGTCGACATTGCCGGTAAGCAGGCGCTGCGGCTGATCGCGCAGAACGTACAGATCTGGCAGATGCCGGAGCACGTTTCGGCGTTCATTCCCTGCGCCAGCGGCGACGCGCTGGTGACCCTGAGCAGCGGCGTCTACCGCCTCGATCTCGATTCCCCCGGACTTGAGCCGCGACTGACGCTGTTCTGCGTCGCCGATCCGCAACCGGGCAACCGCGCCAACGAAGCACGTTGCGATGGCCAGGGCCGCTTGTGGCTCGGCACCATGCAAAACAACATCGGCGAGCAGGGCGAGGATCTGCCGATCACGCGTCGTTCCGGCGGGCTGTTCCGGGTCGATCCGGATAAACGCGTCACGCCATTGCTGCGTGGCCTGGGCATTCCCAACACGCTGCTCTGGAGTGACGACGGCACCACGCTGCTGTTCGGCGACAGCCTCGACAGCACCTTGTATCGCTATTTCATTCACACCGACGGCAACCTCGACACCGCCCAGCCTTGGTACCGCGCCGATCAGCACGGCGGCCCGGACGGCTCGGCGATGGACGCCGAAGGCCACGTGTGGAACGCCCGCTGGGACGGCAGCTGCTTGCTGCGCCTGACACCGGATGGCCAGATCGACCGCAAGATCGATCTGCCGATCAGCCGCCCGACCAGTTGCGTATTCGGCGGCGCGGACCTGAAAACCCTGTACATCACCAGCGCCAAAAGTCCGCTGAACCACCCGTTGGACGGCGCCGTGCTGTCGATGCGGGTTGATGTCGCCGGAAAGCTCTGTACGCGATTCGCCGGTTAAATCCCAAAATATGGGATGCAAAATTATATATTGAGATTATTCGGCGGTCGGGTTTATAGTCGGCTCCAGCAGTAACACGCACTCACACTTAAAAAGAACAAAACAGGTGAAGTGATGCAGCGAATTTCCATCGCACTCCACAGCGGAGTCAGCGCTTCGGACCGTTTAGGTACTGAGGCGTGCGCTCGCCTGTTTTGTTCCACAAGCCTTCCAGACCGGACATCGTCAGATGCCCGGTTTTTTTATGCTTTCGAACAGGAGTCCTGATTCATGGCTGAACCTCTGTCCCTGCCACCGGTGCCCGAGCCACCGAAAGGTGAGCGCCTTAAAAACAAGGTCGTATTGCTGACCGGCGCCGCCCAAGGCATCGGCGAAGCAATCGTCGCGACCTTCGCCTCGCAGCAGGCCAAACTGGTGATCAGCGATATCCAGGCTGAAAAGGTCGAGAAGGTCGCCGCGCACTGGCGCGAGCAGGGCGCCGATGTGCAAGCGATCAAGGCCGATGTATCACGTCAGCAGGATCTTCACGCCATGGCCAAACTGGCGATCGAGCTGCACGGTCGTATCGACGTGCTGGTCAATTGCGCAGGGGTCAACGTGTTCCGCGATCCGCTGGAAATGACCGAAGAAGATTGGCATCGCTGCTTCGCCATCGACCTCGACGGCGCCTGGTACGGCTGCAAGGCCGTGTTGCCGCAGATGATCGAGCAAGGCATCGGCAGCATCATCAACATTGCCTCTACACACTCCACGAACATCATTCCCGGCTGCTTCCCGTACCCGGTGGCCAAGCACGGCTTGCTCGGCCTGACCCGCGCGCTGGGCATCGAGTACGCGCCCAAGGGCATTCGCGTCAACGCCATCGCCCCGGGCTATATCGAAACCCAGCTCAACGTCGATTACTGGAACGGCTTCGCCGACCCACACGCCGAACGTCAGCGCGCCTTCGATCTGCATCCACCGAAACGCATCGGCCAGCCGATTGAAGTGGCGATGACCGCCGTATTCCTGGCCAGTGATGAAGCGCCATTCATCAACGCTTCGTGCATCACCATCGATGGTGGTCGCTCGGTGATGTACCACGACTGAAAATCCGGATTTCAGGTGGCAAGGTCCGCCTGAAATCCAATCATCATACGATATGACTATTGTCGTCATGATTCGCGGGAAACGCTTCGACCGCTGTAACGCTTTTCAAATAACGCTCAAGAAAAATAACAAGGAGTCTGCTTATGAAACGTCGTTTCGGGATTCGTACCCTGTGCAGTACCGCGCTGGCGGTCACTGCGTTCAGCCTGAGCAGTTCGCTGCTGGCCGCCGATCCGGTGAAGATCGGTTTTCTGGTCAAGCAGGCCGAAGAACCGTGGTTCCAGACTGAATGGGCCTTCGCCGAGAAAGCTGCCAAGGACAAAGGCTTCGAGCTGATCAAGATCGCCGTACCGGACGGCGAGAAAACCCTCTCGGCCATCGATAGCCTCGCGGCCAACGGCGCCAAGGGCTTCGTCATCTGCCCGCCGGACGTGTCCCTCGGCCCGGCGATCATGGCCAAGGCCAAACTCAATGATTTGAAAGTCATCGCCGTCGACGACCGCTTCGTCGACGCCAATGGCAAGTTCATGGAAGACGTGCCGTACCTCGGCATGGCCGCGTTCGAAGTCGGCCAGAAGCAGGGCGCCGCCATGGCCGCCGAGGCGAAAAAGCGTAACTGGGACTGGAAAGACACCTACGCGGTGGTTAACACCTACAACGAACTCGACACCGGCAAGAAGCGCACCGACGGCTCGATGAAGGCCCTCGAAGATGCCGGCATGCCGAAGGATCACATTCTGACCGCCGCCCTGAAAACCCTCGACGTACCGGGCAGCATGGACGCCACCAACTCGGCGCTGGTCAAGCTGCCGGGCGCGGCGAAGAACCTGATCATCGGCGGCATGAACGACAACACCGTGCTCGGCGGCGTGCGCGCCACCGAAGCCGCCGGGTTTGCCGCGGCCAACGTGATCGGTATCGGCATCAACGGCACCGATGCGATCGGCGAGCTGAAAAAGCCCAACAGCGGCTTCTACGGTTCGATGCTGCCAAGCCCGCACATCGAGGGCTACAACACCGCGAGCATGATGTACGAGTGGGTCACCACCGGCAAAGAACCGCCGAAGTACACCGCGATGGACGACGTCACCCTGATCACCCGCGACAACTTCAAGCAGGAGCTGGAGAAGATCGGCCTGTGGAACTGACGGCAGCGGCGGCCCGGGCAGTCGGGCCGCTTGAACGGTGTGATGAGGTGGCTTAAATGCACGCGCAAGTACAGACACAAGAACACAGCGCCAGCGGCAGCCTGCGTTTCAACGGGATCGGCAAGACCTTCCCGGGCGTGAAGGCGCTGGACGGCATCAGTTTCGTCGCTCACCCCGGGCAGGTTCACGCCTTGATGGGCGAGAACGGCGCCGGCAAATCGACCCTGCTGAAAATCCTCGGCGGCGCCTACATTCCGAGCAGCGGCGAGCTGCAGATCGGCGAGCGGACGATGGCCTTCAAGTCCACCGCCGACAGCATCGGCAGCGGCGTGGCGGTGATTCACCAGGAGCTGCATCTGGTGCCGGAAATGACCGTGGCCGAGAACCTGTTCCTCGGTCACCTGCCGGCCAGTTTCGGCCTGATCAATCGCGGCGCGCTGCGCCAGCAAGCCTTGGCCTGCCTCAAAGGCCTGGCCGATGAAATCGACCCGCAGACCAAGGTCGGACGCCTGTCCCTCGGTCAGCGGCAACTGGTGGAAATCGCCAAGGCGCTGTCCCGTGGCGCGCATGTGATTGCCTTCGATGAACCGACCAGCAGCCTGTCGGCGCGAGAAATCGACCGCTTGATGGCGATCATCGGCCGGCTGCGCGACGAGGGCAAAGTCGTGCTCTACGTCTCCCATCGCATGGAAGAGGTGTTCCGCATCTGCGACGCGGTGACGGTGTTCAAGGACGGCCGCTACGTGCGCACCTTCGACGACATGAGCCAGTTGACCCACGATCAACTGGTGACCTGCATGGTTGGGCGCGACATTCAGGACATCTACGACTATCGCGGTCGCCCGCGCGGTGCCGTGGCGCTGAGAGTCGATGGATTGCTCGGCCCGGGCCTGCGCGAGCCGATCAGTTTCGATGCGCACAAAGGCGAGATTCTGGGCCTGTTCGGACTGGTCGGGGCTGGGCGCACCGAGCTGTTCCGGCTGCTCAGCGGTCTTGAGCGCAATACCGCCGGACGCCTGGAATTGCGCGGCCATGAACTGAAGTTGCGCTCGCCCCGCGATGCGATTGCCGCCGGGATTCTGCTGTGTCCGGAGGACCGCAAGAAGGAAGGCATCATCCCGCTCGCCAGCGTCGCCGAGAACATCAACATCAGTGCGCGTGGCGCCAACTCCGGTCTCGGTTGCCTGCTGCGCGGGATCTGGGAAAAGGGCAACGCCGACAAACAGATCAAGGCCCTGAAAGTGAAAACGCCCCACGCCGGGCAACAGATCAAGTTCCTGTCCGGCGGCAATCAGCAGAAGGCGATTCTCGGCCGCTGGCTGTCGATGCCGATGAAAGTCCTGCTGCTCGACGAGCCGACTCGGGGCATCGACATCGGCGCCAAGGCCGAGATCTACCAGATCATCCATAACCTGGCCGCCGACGGTATTTCGGTGATCGTGGTGTCCAGCGATCTGATGGAAGTAATGGGCATTTCCGACCGCATTCTGGTGCTGTGCGAGGGCGCCCTGCGTGGCGAAGTCAGCCGCGACCAGGCCAACGAATCCAACCTGCTGCAACTGGCTTTGCCGCGCCACCGCGCTGACGGCGTGGCGAACTGAGAGGTGACTATGATGACAACCCAAAACGAAACCCTGCCGACCGAGCGCAAACCTCTGGATATGCGGCGCTTCCTCGATGACTGGGTGATGCTGCTGGCGGCGGTGGGCATTTTTATCGCCTGCACCTTGCTGATCGACAACTTCCTCTCGCCGCTGAACATGCGTGGCCTGGGCCTGGCGATTTCCACCACCGGGATCGCCGCGTGCACCATGCTGTATTGCCTGGCGTCGGGGCATTTCGACCTGTCGGTGGGCTCGGTGATTGCCTGCGCCGGCGTGGTTGCGGCGGTGGTCATGCGCGATACCAATAGCGTGTTTCTCGGCGTCAGCGCGGCGCTGGTGATGGGCCTGATCGTCGGCCTGATCAACGGCATCGTGATCGCCAAGTTGCGGGTCAATGCGCTGATCACGACGCTGGCGACCATGCAGATCGTCCGTGGCCTGGCCTACATTTTTGCCAACGGCAAAGCGGTGGGCGTGTCTCAGGAATCGTTCTTCGTGTTCGGTAACGGTCAGTTGTTCGGCGTGCCGGTGCCGATCCTGATTACCATCGTCTGCTTCCTGTTTTTCGGCTGGTTGCTGAACTACACGACCTACGGGCGCAACACCATGGCCATCGGCGGCAACCAGGAAGCGGCGTTGCTGGCAGGGGTGAATGTTGACCGGACGAAGATCATCATCTTCGCAGTGCATGGGGTGATTGGTGCGCTGGCAGGGGTGATTCTGGCTTCGCGGATGACGTCCGGGCAGCCGATGATCGGGCAGGGGTTTGAGCTGACGGTGATTTCGGCTTGCGTGTTGGGCGGGGTGTCGCTGAGTGGCGGGATCGGGATGATTCGGCATGTGATTGCCGGGGTTCTGATTCTGGCGATTATCGAGAATGCGATGAATCTGAAGAATATCGACACGTTTTATCAGTATGTGATTCGGGGTTCGATTCTATTGCTGGCTGTAGTGATCGACCGCTTGAAACAACGTTAGGATCAAAAGCTCCCTCACTGTAGAGACCGGTAC
>NZ_AKJQ01000006.1:0-119401 GCF_000282255.1 Pseudomonas sp. GM25
TCCCGGAGGGAGAGGGAGCCGATTGGGGGATGCTTCAGAGATACATCGACCTGAAAGTGTTTTGCTGAATCCATAATCGACTGGCTTTTTCAGGTCGATGTAGAGCGTGAGACAGCTCGGTCAGTCCCCTCTCCCTCCTGGAGAGGGCTAGGGTGAGGGAAAGCTTTTGATCCCGGCGCCTTCCGTCACCCCACCCAAAATATCCCTTGCCCGCTCCAGCCCGTTTCGGTTATCACTTTGTACATGATTAGACAGGTACGATTTGACAAGAAACAACGGGTGGTCGACGAGCTCGTCCGACGCATCGAAAGCGGCCTCATGGAGGACGGCTTTCTGTTGCCCGGCGAGCATCAGTTGGCTCAGGAATTCAACGTCAGCCGTGGCACGTTGCGCGAAGCGCTGGCCGAACTGAAGCGGCGCAATTACATCGCCACGCAAAGCGGGGTCGGCTCCATCGTCACGTTTGACGGTGTGGTGCTCGACCAGCGCAGCGGCTGGGCCCAGGCCCTGGCCGACAGCGGGGCGCTGATCAATACCGATGTGCTGCGTCTGGAAGCCGTGACCCGCGAGGATCTGCTTCCGCGTTTCGGCTCCGATCAATTCATTCTTCTCGAGCGCCGCCGCCGTTCCAACGACGGCACGGCGGTGTCCCTCGAACGTTCTCTGATGCCCGCCACCGGAGGCCTGGAAAGCCTGCCGAGGGTCGGCCTGATCGACAATTCCCTGACCATCACCCTGGCCGCCTACGGCTACGTCGGCGAGCGCGGCGATCAATGGATCGGCGCCGAACCGCTCAACGCCGTGGACGCCGAACTGCTCGGCCGCCCGGAAGGCACGGTGTTCCTCAAGGCATTGCGCACCACCTACGACCGGCAGAACCGTTTCATGGAACAGGTCGAAAGCCTGCTCGACCCGGTGCATTTCCGCCTGCACCTGCAATTTGGAGAATCGAAATGACCGCCCTCGACCGTGCCCTGGGCGCGTTTTACGGCCTGGCCCTCGGCGACGCGCTGGGCATGCCGACCCAATCCCTGAACCGCGAAACCATCAAGCAGCGCTTCGGCCAGATTACCGATCTGCAGGACGCCGGCCCCTTGCAGCCGATTGCCGCGAACATGCCCAAAGGCTCGATCACCGACGACACCGAACAGGCGATTCTGGTCGGCGAGTTGCTGGTTGAAGGCAAGGGCCGGATCGAACCGGCGGTGCTCGCGCAACGGCTGATCGAATGGGAAGCCGAGATGCAGGCCAAGGGCTCGCAGGATTTGCTCGGCCCGTCGACCAAACGTGCGATCGAAATGATCCTCGCCGGCCATTCGCCGGAAGAGGCCGGGCGTTATGGCACCACCAACGGCGCAGCGATGCGCATCACCCCGGTGGGGATCGCGGCGGATGTCGCCGACCCCGAGCGTTTTATCGCGGCGGTGGTGCAGGCCTGTCAGGTCACTCACAACACCACGCTGGGCATTTCCAGCGCGGCGGCGGTGGCGGCGGTGGTTTCGGCCGGCATCAACGGTCTGGATCTGGGCGAGGCGCTGAACCTCGGCCAGCAGATCGCCCAGCAAGCGGAGTCTCACGGTCACTGGGTGGCCGGTGGGCGCATCGCGTCGCGGATCAGTTGGGCGCGCAGCATCAGTGTCGAAAGCGACCCTGTGTTGCTCGCGGATCTGCTGTACGACGTGATCGGCACCTCGGTGGCCTCGCAGGAATCGGTGGTGGTGTCGTTCGCCCTCGCGCAGCAAGTCGCGGTCGGTGAAATGACGCCGTTCGATGCGCTGTGCATGGCCGCGAGCCTCGGTGGCGACACCGACACCATCGCCGCGATTCTCGGCGCCATGCTCGGGGCCTGCCTGGGCCTGCAGAGCTGGCCGGCGCCGATGATCGAGACGGTGAAGGCCGTCAATGGTCTGGAGCTTGAACCGTTGGTGACAGGGCTGTTGGCCTTGCGTTGACCGGGCTGACGCCATCGCGAGCAGGCTCGCTCCCACAGGGGTAACGCCGTACTTGTGGGAGCGAGCCTGCTCGCGATGGGCGCACCACAAGTCTTGAATATTCACCCGCAATGGATCGCGCAGACAGGCCCAGGAAGGGCGGGATGTCTTGTCGTTCTGCGTCATTGCCACAACCACAATAAAGGCAAACAGGAGCATTTTTCATGAGTTCATCGAACGCCGGGCAAAGCGCCGGGCAACTGGAAACCCGGGGCATCGAACCGGTGCCGGAAGGCGAGTGCAACGGCCATCCGCTGCAACTGTTCTGGGTCTGGTTCGCTGCCAACATTTCCATCCTCGGCCTGCCGCTGGGCGCCACGCTGGTTGCGTTTCGCGGCCTGGCGATCTGGCAGGCGATCATCGTCGCCATCCTCGGCGCTGCCGGTTCGTTCGCGGTGGTGGGGATCATCTCGATTGCCGGCCGTCGCGGTCGTGCGCCGAGCCTGACCCTGTCGCGGGCGATCTTCGGTGTGCGCGGCAATATCGGCCCGACGCTGGTGTCGCTGATGTCGCGCCTGGGCTGGGAAACCGTCAACACCACCACGGCTGCGTTCGTGCTGTTGTCGTTGTGCTCGATCCTGTTCGGCTCGCCGGTGGAAGCCAAAAGCGCGCCGGTGCTGACCCTGATCTTCATCGCGATTTTCGTGCTGCTGACCCTGTCGGTGTCCGGCCTCGGCCACGCCACGTTGCTGGTGATCCAGAAGTGGGCGACCTACGTGTTCGGCGCGTTGAACATTCTGGTCGGCGGCTTCCTCTGCGCGACCATCGACTGGAGCGCGGTGTTCAGCGCCACACCGGCGCCGATGAGCGCAATGATCATCGGCATCGGCACCATGGCCGCCGGCACCGGGATCGGCTGGGCGAATGCTGGCGCCGACATGTCGCGCTATCAGCATCGCAGCGTCAAAGCCGTGCGCCTGGTCGCTTCGGCAGCGTTCGGCGCGGGGATTCCGCTGGTGCTGCTGATCACCCTCGGCGGCCTGCTGTCGGTGGGCAACAACGACCTTGCTTCGGCGACTGACCCGATCGTGGCGATCCGCGACATGCTGCCGACCTGGATGGCCGTGCCGTACCTGATCACCGCATTCGGCGGCCTGCTGCTGTCGAATAACCTGTCGGTGTACTCCGCCGGCCTGACCACGCTGACCCTCGGCCTGAAGGTCAAACGCGTGTACGCGGTGGTGGTCGATATCGTTGCGATCTTCGCCGGTTCGATCTACTTCATGCTGATCGCCGACAGTTTCTACGGCCCGTTCATTACCTTCATTTCCCTGCTGGCGGTGCCGATCACCGCGTGGGTCGGGATCTTCGTGGTCGACCTGATTCACCGTCACTACTACAGCCCGAAAGACCTGCTCGACGTCAGCCCGAGCAGCGCCTACTGGTACAGCGGCGGCATCGAATGGCGCGCGTTCGGCGCGTGGGCAATCGCGATCGTGCTGGGCTTCAGTTTCACCACCATCGGCACCACCGCCGAGAACGTCTGGTTCAAGGGCTTCCTGTCCGACTCGTGGCTGGGCCACAACGGACTCGGCTGGATCGTGACGTTCGTGGTCGCCGGCGGCATTTACTTCGTACTCGGCGGGGCGAGAGATCGCCGCGCTGCGCAATCCGAGAATGCTCATGCCTAAGATGTTGCACACCGGCCAGGTCATCATCGACCTGGTCATGGCCGTGGAGGCGCTGCCGCAAATCGGCGGCGACGTGCTGGCGCAGTCCGCCAGTTTCGAAGCTGGCGGTGGCTTCAATGTGATGGCTGCCGCCGCGCGAAACGGCTTGCCAGTGGTCTACCTCGGTCGCCACGGTAACGGTCGTTTCGGTGATCTGGCGCGGCAGGCGATGAACGTTGAAGGCATCCGTATCGGCATCGAACAGCCTGCGGAACGCGACACCGGGATCTGCGTGGCGCTGACCGATGCGTCGGCCGAGCGCAGTTTCATTTCCTACATCGGCGCCGAAGGCGAGGTCACTGCGACTGAACTGAACAGCGTTGCCGCCGAGGCGGGAGATTACGTCTACGTCAGCGGCTACAGCCTGCTGCACAGCG
The DNA here is from genome assembly GCF_000282255.1 of Pseudomonas sp. GM25. Lineage (NCBI taxonomy): Bacteria > Pseudomonadati > Pseudomonadota > Gammaproteobacteria > Pseudomonadales > Pseudomonadaceae > Pseudomonas > Pseudomonas sp. GM25. The sequence continues at coordinate 4,039 of NZ_AKJQ01000006.1, forward strand.
GCAAGGCCCAGGCGTTGCTGGACTGGACGCTGGCGCTGCCGAAGACGATCAACGTGGTATTCGATCCGGGCCCGCTGGTGGAATCGCCGGACTCACCGATGATGCAGGCGCTGCTGCCGCGCATCGATGCGTGGACCAGCAACAGTGTCGAGGCGCTGCGTTTCACTGGCGCGGCTGACATTGAAACCGCGTTGGACCGGTTGACCGTGCACCTGCCACAGAATGTGCTGATGGTGGTGCGCGACGGCCCGCAGGGTTGCTGGATTCATCAGCGCGGCGAGCGACAGCATGTGCCGGGCTTCAAGGTGCAGGCGGTGGACAGCAACGGCGCAGGTGACGCGCATGCAGGCGTGTTCGTGGCCGGGCTGGCGCAAGGACTGACGGCTCACGAAGCCGCCCGGCGCGCCAACGCCGCCGCCGCGTTGGCCGTCACCCGTTGGGGCCCGGCGACTTCACCGGGCACGGCCGAAGTCAATGCGCTGATCCGCGAATCTTCCGCCTACTGACCAGCCCCCTCGGAACCCGAGCCACCGGTGGTGGTTTTCGAGCCCATGCCGGAGCCGGAGTTATCCGGCGGAACCGGGTTGCCGGAAGTACCGCCCTGGCGTCCTGGGTCATTGCCCTGGGTGCGCGGGTCGGTACCGGTGGCGGGCGGCAGAGCGTTCTCGACGCCTGAGCCGTCGGTGTTCATGCCCGGGGCACTCTGGATGGCCGGAGCTTTCGGGCGCTCGACCGGATCGGTGGGGCCAGTTCCGGTGGCCGTCGCAGCGAAGGCCACGGGAGAGAGCAGGGCGGCGAAAACGAGAGCAGTCAACCTTGACGAGATCATGGGGTTTCTCCAGTGATTGGAATCCTTACCTGATCTTGGGCCGCCCTCGCGTCGCATAGGTGCCGGATGAGCGACGAACGGTTCAGTTCGTCAGCGCGTTTTCTACCGTGATCCGCCGCCACATCAAGCGGCCGACGGTGATCATCCAGTTCAACGCCGCTACCGCCAGCACCGTCAGCAACAGCGTCGGCATGCCGTGCTCGACGATGATTTTTCCGGCCAGAAGCGGGAAGCCGAACACGCCGATGAAGTACGAAAGGCTGAACAGCAGCAACGCCTGCGACGTGGTGCCGGCCGGGGCTTCGTTAGCCGCCAAACCGTTGATCACCGAGTAGGTGAGGCCGTAACCGACACCGAGCATCACCGCCGCCAGCAGATAGCTGAAACCGCTCTGCACGCCGAACGCGAACAGCACGATCGAGCCCAGCATCAATCCCGACAGCAGGCACGACGCGCGCAGCGGATCACGCTTGACCACATAACCTGCGATCAACATCCGGCTGCTGATCGCAGCGCTCATGAAGCCCAGAAAGAACAGCGAATAGTCCAGCGAACGGGCGGCGGCATAGCTGGTCTGGAAGCTCGACAGCCCGCCGAACACGCAACCACCGAGGCAGACCATGATGATCGGAAACACAGCGCGTGAGCCGAGCACCTGTGTCGTCGCGCGCCAGCTGATTTTTGCCGCTGACGCGACTTGTGTACTTTTCAGACGGGCACCGAGACGCCAGAACAACAGCACGCCGATCAGGCTCGCCGCAGCCGCCAGATAGAACGCCGACGTCACCGGCAAACCCAGCGCACTCGCCGCACGTCCGAGCAGCGGGCCGCTGCCGATCCCGGTCATCATGCTGCCGGACAGCAGCGCAAAGTATTTCGCCCGCTGTACCGGGCTCACCAGACTGGCGACGATGATCGGCCCCAGTGTGTAGAACACGCCCCAGCCCAAACCAAGCAGCAATCCGAAAAACAGCAGCCAGTGGCCGAACCCCGGCGTCATCGCAAACCCCAGACTCGCCGCCACCAGCAACAGCCCGAACAACGCAATCGAACGCGCCGCGCCCAGCCAGTCGGACAGGTGCCCGGACACCAGCACCGCAACGAAGGTGCTGAGCATCGCCACACTGATTACGCTGCCGGCGTCGTGCTCGTTGCCGCCGCGAGAACCGATCAGCAACGAAAGCAAAAACGTCGCGCCATAGGACAGCGACAACAGATAACTGGCGAGGCAGAACAGGCCGAACAGTTTGCCCGAGACCTGGGGTGTTGCTTGAGGCATGACGCGGTTCCTTGACCGGAAAAATTGAGCGTCATCTATCTAACACGTCATGCCTGCGGCTTAGGTCTGAGCTTGGTGATCTCAGGATCGTGAATGACCGGAGTAACGCCGTCAGACCACGCCGATCTCTTCCTTGAATTGCTCCATGAAACCCTTCAGGCGTTGATGACGAATCTGTGCCAGACGTTGTCCGGCAGCGGTCTGGAAACCGTCGGCGAGGTGCAGCAGTTTGGTCTGGAAATGGTCGAGGCAGAATCGCTTGTCGTCGTAGTCCCTTTCCCGGGCCTCGGGATCATGCGGGTCGTACAGCGCACTGCCCATGCGCCCGGCGATGTAGAAGGTGCGGGCGACGCCGAGCATGCCGAGGGAGTCGAGGCGGTCGGCGTCCTGCATCAGTCGGGCTTCGAGGGTTAGCGGGGTGATGTTGGCGGAAAAGCTGTGGGCTTCGATGGCGTGGGTGACGGCGCCGATTCTGGCTTCGGGCCAGTTCAGGTTCTTCAGCACCTTTGACGCTTTTTCCGCTGCCAGGCGTGATGCTTGTGAACGCAGCGGCGAGTTCTTTTCCACGGCCACACAATCGTGCAGCAACACTGCCGCCAGCAGCACCTCAAGGTCGCCACCTTCCTCGGCCTGCAAGGTGCGCGCGTTGTGCCAGACCCTTTGCAGGTGCGAAAGGTCATGGGCGCCATCCTCCGACGGTTCCAGGGCGTGGGGCAGCAGTTCGGCGGCGAGTTCCGCGAGGGGCGAGAAAGCGAAGTTGTTCATGGGCGTCCTTTCGATTGTTCGGCGGCGCTAGCCTAATCTGTGGATTGCCATGTGACGAGCGCCGCGCGGCGCCTTAGTATGGCGTTTTCCTTTTTCCGACAAGGCCCGTCCATGACGATCGAAATCCGCCCGGCGACCCCCAGCGATGCTCCGCAAATCCTCGCGTTCATCACCGAATTGGCAGACTTCGAAAAGGCCCGTCACGAAGTCATCGCCAGCGTCGCCGACATCGAGCGCAGCCTGTTCAGCGAAGGCGCCACCGCCCACGGTCTGATCTGCCTGCGCGACGGCGTACCGATCGGTTTTGCGGTGTTCTTCTTCAGCTATTCGACCTGGCTGGGCAGCAATTGCCTGTACCTCGAAGACCTCTACATCACCCCCGAACAACGGGGCGGCGGCGCCGGCAAAACCCTGCTGCGCCACCTCGCGAAAATCGCCTGTGCCAACGACTGCGGCCGCTTCGAATGGAGCGTGCTGGACTGGAACACCCCGGCCATCGAATTCTACAAATCCCTCGGCGCCCAGCCGCAGGAAGAGTGGGTGCGTTACCGCATGGATGGCAAGGTGTTGCGCGAGTTTGCCGAGGGCAACTGAGCCGCGCCAGAAATATCGCAGCCCGAGACGGTTCCTGCAGGGAAGGTGAATTTCTCTGAAGGCGCTGTTTCTGTCTGCGGTATTTTTTTGCCATCGTCCCATAATATGGGAATGATATTTATATATTGAGATTTTGCGTTCGCCGGGTTTATAGTCCGTTTCACTCACTGCCAATAACAAAACAGGTGAAGCGATGCTGGCGCAATTGATCGCGCTCGATTGGGGGACGACCTCTCTACGTGCTTACAAACTCGCGGCGGGCGGGCAGGTGCTGGCGCAGCGGTCGCTGTCGTTCGGGATCATGCAGTTGCCGAAGACGCCGCGGGTCATCAACGGTCGTGAATGCGCCGATGGTTTTGAACTGGCGTTCGACGAGGCGTGCGGCGACTGGCTCGACGCGCAGCCCGATTTGCCGGTGATTGCCTGCGGCATGGTCGGCAGCGCCCAGGGCTGGCGCGAAGCGTCCTACCGCGATACGCCGGCCAACGTGGCCGATCTCGGAAAATCCCTGCAAACCGTTCGCAGTATTCGCGGTGTCGACGTGCATATCGTGCCGGGTGTGATTCAGCGTTCGACGCTGCCGAACGTGATGCGCGGCGAGGAAACCCAAGTCCTCGGCGTTTTGCAGAACCTGCCGGTCGAGGCGGGCAGTGATCTGCTGATCGGCCTGCCGGGCAGTCATTCGAAATGGGTGGAAGTGGCCGACGGCTGCATCACCCGTTTCGACACCTTCATGACCGGCGAAGTGTTCGCCGTGCTGAGCGAACACAGCATTCTCGGCCGTACCCAACAGCACAGCGCGACGTTCGACGCCGAGGCGTTTGATCGCGGCGTGCAGGTGGCGTTGTCGGCTGAAGGCGAGATTGGCGTGCTGTCGACCCTGTTCAGCGCCCGCAGCCTGGGCCTGACCGGTGAACTCAGCGCCACCGCGCAACCGGACTATCTGTCCGGCCTGTTGATCGGCCATGAACTGACGGCGCTGGCCGCCGTGCAACGACGCCGGCGCAACAGCACACATCTTCCTTCGATCATCCTCATCGGCAACGTGCAGTTGTGCGCCCGCTACAGCCGGGCCCTCGACGCCTGCGGCTTCGCCCGGGTGACCCTGGCCGAGCAGGCCACCGAACGTGGTCTGTGGCAACTGGCGCTCGCCGCCGGACTGATCGATTCCTCATCCCGTTAACCCTGACTGGAGGCCTGACATGCTCAAGCAAGCACTGGCGCAAAACGGTCTGATCGCGATTCTGCGCGGCCTGCATCCGCAGGAAGCCGCCGCTGTCGGAGAAGTCCTGTATGCGGCCGGATTTCGCGTCATCGAAGTACCGCTCAATTCCCCCGCGCCGTACGAAAGTATTCGCATCCTGCGTAAGACCCTGCCGGCCGATTGCCTGATCGGTGCCGGCACGGTGCTGACCCCGGAACAAGTGGAATTGGTGAAGGAGGCCGGCGGCCAGGTCATCGTCATGCCACACAGCGATGTCAAGGTGTTGCGGGCAGCGAAAGCGGCGGGGTTGTACCTGTCGCCGGGCGTTGCCACACCGACCGAAGCCTTCGCGGCGCTGGAGGAGGGCGCGGATATTCTCAAGCTGTTCCCGGCCGAGCAGATGGGCCCGGCGGTGGTGAAAGCCTGGCTGGCGGTATTGCCGGTCGGAACGATTCTGGCGCCGGTCGGTGGCATCACGCCGGACAACATGCAGGCGTTCATCGACGCTGGCGTCAAAGGCTTCGGCCTCGGGTCCGGGCTGTTCAAGCCGGGCATGACGACTGAACAAGTGGCGGCCAATGCCAAGGCCTACGTGGCGGCCTGGAAAGCCCTTCGCTAAGACTTTTCCGGCGCTGCGTGCGCTGCATCTAACAAGAGAGACAAGCAGATGAAAATCACCAAACTCACCACCTTCATCGTCCCGCCGCGCTGGTGCTTCCTGAAAGTCGAAACCGACGAGGGCGTGACCGGTTGGGGCGAGCCCGTGGTCGAGGGCCGTGCCCACACGGTTGCTGCAGCGGTCGAGGAATTGTCCGACTACCTGATCGGCAAAGACCCACGCAATATCGAAGACATCTGGACCGTGCTGTATCGCGGCGGCTTCTACCGGGGTGGCGCGATCCACATGAGCGCACTGGCCGGCATCGATCAGGCGCTGTGGGACATCAAGGGCAAGGCGCTGGGCGTATCGGTCAGCGACCTGCTCGGCGGTCAGGTGCGGGACAAGATCCGTGTGTATTCGTGGATCGGCGGCGACCGTCCGGCGGACACCGCGCGGGCCGCGAAAGAGGCGGTGGGCCGTGGTTTTACGGCGGTGAAAATGAACGGCACCGAAGAGCTGCAATTTCTCGATACCTTCGAAAAAGTCGATCTGGCGCTGGCCAACGTTGCCGCCGTACGTGATGCGGTCGGGCCGAACGTCGGCATCGGCGTCGACTTCCATGGCCGGGTGCACAAACCCATGGCCAAGGTGCTGATGAAGGAGCTCGACCCGTACAAACTGATGTTCATCGAAGAGCCGGTGCTCAGCGAAAACTACGAAGCGCTGAAGGAGTTGGCGCCGCTGACCAGCACGCCGATTGCCCTCGGTGAGCGGCTGTTTTCGCGCTGGGACTTTAAACGGGTGTTGAGCGAAGGTTACGTCGACATCATCCAGCCGGATGCCTCCCACGCCGGTGGCATCACCGAGACCCGCAAGATCGCCAACATGGCTGAAGCCTACGACGTGGCGCTGGCGCTGCATTGCCCGCTGGGGCCGATCGCGCTGGCGGCGTGTCTGCAACTGGACGCCGCTTGTTACAACGCGTTTATCCAGGAACAGAGCCTGGGCATCCATTACAACGAGAGCAATGACCTGCTCGACTATGTGAAGGATCCACGGGTGTTCGACTACGACAAAGGCTTCGTGAAAATCCCCAACGGCCCGGGCCTGGGGATCGAGATCAACGAGGAATACGTGATCGAACGCGCGGCGGTCGGCCACCGCTGGCGCAACCCGATCTGGCGCCATGCCGATGGCAGTTTTGCCGAGTGGTGAGTCGCTGACTCTCTGCCGCATCCAGTAAGTCAGATCTCCAGGGAGCGGAGATCTGCATACCCTCGACCTCAATAAACATAAGAAGAGGCGCTCCCCATGCAACCGCAAACCCTCACCGGGCAAGCGACGTTAGTCACGCCCAGCCGCAAGCGATTTTTCATCATGGTGTTGCTGTTCATCACCGTGGTCATCAACTACCTCGACCGCAGCAACCTGTCGATTGCCGCCCCGGCACTGACGACGGATCTGGGCATCGACCCGGTGCACGTCGGGCTGATCTTCTCGGCGTTCGGCTGGACCTACGCCGCCATGCAGATTCCTGGCGGCTGGCTGGTGGATCGGGTGCCGCCGCGCATCCTTTATAGCGTCGCGCTGCTGCTGTGGTCGCTGGCCACGGTGATGCTCGGTTTCGCCGCCAGTTTCATCGCACTGTTCGTGCTGCGCATGGCGGTCGGTGCGCTGGAAGCACCGGCGTATCCGATCAACAGCCGCGTGGTGACGACCTGGTTCCCCGAGCGTGAGCGGGCCACGGCCATCGGTTTCTACACTTCCGGGCAGTTTGTCGGGCTGGCGTTCCTGACTCCGGTGCTGGCCTGGTTGCAACATGAATTTGGCTGGCACATGGTGTTTGTCGTGACCGGCGCGGTGGGCATCGTGTGGGCGGCGATCTGGTACGCGGTGTATCGCGAACCGCGTGATTTCAAAGGCGCCAACGAAGCGGAAATCGACCTGATCCGCGAGGGCGGTGGGCTGGTGGATATCGCGGCCGAAACCGCCAAGGTGAAGGCGAAATTCAGTTGGACCGATCTCGGCATCGTCCTGAGCAAACGCAAGTTGTGGGGGATCTACCTCGGCCAGTTCTGCCTGAACTCGACGCTGTGGTTTTTCCTGACGTGGTTCCCGACTTACCTGGTGAAATACCGCGGCATGGACTTCATCAAGTCCGGTCTGCTGGCGTCGCTGCCGTTTCTCGCCGCGTTCATCGGTGTGCTGTGTTCCGGGTTCTTTTCTGACTTCCTGATCCGTCGCGGCTGCACCGTCGGGTTTGCGCGTAAGCTGCCGATCATTGGCGGGCTGCTGATTTCCACCTCGATCATCGGTGCCAACTTCGTCGAATCGACGCCATTGGTGATTGCCTTCCTGGCGCTGGCTTTTTTCGGTAACGGGCTGGCGTCGATCACCTGGTCGCTGGTCTCGACACTGGCGCCCGCGCGGTTGCTGGGCTTGACCGGTGGGGTGTTCAACTTCATCGGCAACCTGTCGGCGATTGCCACGCCGATTGTCATCGGCTTCCTCGCCAGCGGCGATTCGTTCGCACCGGCGATCACCTACATCGCGGTTCTGGCATTGATTGGTGCTTTGTCCTACGTGCTGCTGGTGGGCAAGGTCGAGCGCATCGAGTTGTAGTCGGCCATGCCGGGCGACCATAATGCCGCCCGTTCCCTCGCTCAACGCTAAAGGCTGGATATGCAGGAAGACGCCCCAAAAACCGCCAAGGACGCCGCGCCGACCGGCACCCAGACCCTGCTTCGCGGGTTGGGTGTGGTGCAGGCCGTCGCCAGTGGCGCCCGCGATCTCAAAGAGATTGCCCGCCTGATCGGCACCACGCGCAGCACCACTCATCGTCTGGCCAGTTGCCTGGTGGACGAGCGCTACCTGCGCGTCGTGCCGCAAGTCGGTTATCTGCTGGGGCCGAAGCTGATCGAACTGGGGTTTCAGGCGCGCGAAGAGTTGCCGTTGGTGACGTTGGCCGGGCCTTATCTGGACGAGTTGTCGGCGCTGACCGGCGACACCGTTCACCTGGGAATTCGTGAAGGCGACGAGGTGCTTTATTTGCTGAAGAATCCGGGACGCAACGGTCCGGAAATGCGCTCGCGGGTCGGCCATCGCATGCCGTTGGCGCGGACCGGGATCGGCAAGGCCTTGATGCTGGATGACGCGCCGCAGGACTGGCAGCGTCTGTACGACATCAGTCTGCCGGCGGGTGGGAAAAGTCAGTTCTGGCCGCAGCATCCCCAGCAGTCGTGGGAGCAGCTGGAGCAACGGATGACCGAATACGTGGCCGGCGGTTACGCGTTCGATCTGGAAGACAACGAGCCGTCGATCCGCTGCGTGGCGGCGCCGATCCGCGACGCGAGCAAGCGCATTGTCGCGGCGATCAGCATCGCCAGCACCGTGCCGTACATGCCGCTGGAAAAAATGGCCGAGCTGATTCCCCTGATCAAAGGAGTCACAGCCCGGCTCTCGGCGGAGCTAGGCTTGAAGGTCTGAGGAATCAGAGCTTCAAAGTCGCCATATCGATCACGAAGCGGTACTTCACATCACCGGCGATCATGCGGGCGTAGGCTTCGTTGATCTGGCGGATGTCGAGCATTTCGATGTCGCAGCTGATGTTGTGCTCGGCGCAGAAATCCAGCACTTCCTGGGTTTCGGCGACGCCACCGATCAACGAACCGGCCAATACGCGACGACCCAGCACCAATTTCGCGGCGTGGACCGGCGGATCGATCGGTTCGATCAGGCCCACCAGAATGTGCACGCCATCGAAGCGCAGGGTGTCGAGGTACGGGTTCAGATCGTGCTGCACCGGAATCGTGTCGAGCAGGAAGTCGAAACGACCGGTCGCGGCTTTCATCTGATCGTCGTCGGTGGACACGATCACATGATCGGCGCCCTGACGACGACCTTCCTCGGCCTTGCTCGCCGAGCGGGTGAACAACGTCACTTCAGCGCCCATGGCCTTGGCGAACTTGATGCCCATGTGGCCGAGGCCGCCCATGCCCAGAATCCCGACCTTGTCGCCGGCCTTTACGCCGTAGTGCTTGAGCGGCGAGTAGGTGGTGATGCCGGCGCAGAGAATCGGTGCGGCAGCCGCCAGATCCAGCTTCTCTGGAATGCGCACGACGAAGTGCTCGCTGACCACGATGCTGTCCGAATAACCGCCCATGGTGTTGCTGCCATCGACCCGGTCTGGAGTGGCATAGGTCATGGTCGGGCCTTCGAGGCAGTATTGCTCGAGGTTCGACTGGCAGGCTTCGCAGGTGCGGCAGGAGTCGACCATGCAGCCGACGCCGACCAGATCGCCGACCTTGTGCTTGGTGACATTCGCACCGACGGCGGTGACTTTTCCGACGATCTCGTGGCCGGGCATCAACGGGTAAACGGCGATGCCCCATTCGTTGCGCGCCTGGTGGATGTCGGAGTGGCAGACGCCGCAGTACAGAATTTCGATGGCGACGTCGTCGGCCCGTGGGCTGCGGCGTTCGAACTTCATCGGGGCGAGGGGCGTGGTGGCCGTTTGAGCGGCATAGCCGATGGCGGTGTACATGTGAAACCTCGCAAAAGCAGTGACAGGTGAGGCGGCGCATTCTGGGCGCCGTCCGCTCGTCCGGCCATGGCGATTCCTCCGGGTGTCATGCCTAATCCTCCGGCATGCGGGGTTGATCGGTCGCATTGGCAAAAGGATCTGCGATGATGCTTTCATCCCTTTTTCCGTGATTTTTTCTGAAGAGCCACCCGATGCAATTGACCCGTCACCTTGATGCCAACGCCACCCTGGTTTCGCTGATCGAACCGCTGGCGCTGCGCGATGGTTACAGCCAGACCGGGCTGCCGGGCGTGCAGGTGTTGCGCGCCAGTTGCGACGTCGCCCGTGGCCCGCACATTTATGAGCCGAGCCTGATGATCATCGCCCAGGGCAGCAAACTGGCGTATCTGGGGCCGCGCACTATGGAGTACGGCGCCGGGCATTACCTGATTCAGGCGTTGCCGGTGCCGTTCGAGTGCGAGACCTACGCGTTGCCGGACGCGCCGTTGCTCGGCGTGTCGGTGGCGATCGATCGGGTGCTGCTCGGTGAACTGGTGCTGGCCATGGGGCTGGCGCCGGGACGGCATATTCCGGCGCAGACACCGGAGTCGATGACTTCGGTGGTGCTCGACGATGACATGCGCGGTTGCGTCGAACGCCTGCTGCGCTGTCTGCACGATCCGCTGGAATGCCAGATTCTCGGGCCAGCACGGGTGCGGGAGTTGCTGTTCGTCGCGTTGCGCGGACCTCAGGCTGATGTATTGCGGGCACTGGTGGAGCAGCAGGGGCAGTTTGCCCGGGTCGCGGCTTCGATCAGCCATTTGCACTCGCACTACACCGAACCGTTGAACGTCGAGACGCTGGCCAGTTGCGCGAACATGAGCGTTTCGACCTTTCATGAGCATTTCAAACGCAGCACGTTGCTGTCGCCAGTGCAGTATCTGAAGCGTTTACGTTTGTTGAAGGCGCAGACGTTGTTGATCGCCGAAGGACTGGGAGTGGCGCAGGTGGCGCATCGGGTGGGGTATCAGAGCACGTCGCAGTTCAGTCGCGAGTACAAACGCTATTTCGAGCGCAGTCCGGGGGATGAGCGAGCGGCTTGATTTTCACCAAATCGCAGGCAACAAAAAGGCCCCCATAAAGGGAGCCTTGATGTTCAGCAGATCGACTTACATGTTCGGGTAAGTTGGGCCGCCGGCGCCTTCCGGCGTCACCCAGGTGATGTTCTGCGAAGGGTCCTTGATGTCACAGGTCTTGCAGTGCACGCAGTTCTGGGCGTTGATCTGGAAGCGCTTCTCGCCGTCTTCCTTGGTGATCACTTCATACACGCCGGCCGGGCAGTAGCGCTGCGCCGGCTCGTCATACAGCGGCAGGTTCTTGCTCAGCGGGATGGTCGGGTCGGTCAGTTTCAGGTGGCACGGCTGTTCTTCTTCATGGTTGGTACCGGAGATGAACACCGAGCTCAGCTTGTCGAAGCTGATCTTGCCGTCGGGTTTCGGGTAGTCGATCTTCTTGCAGTCGGCCGCGAGCTTGAGGCAGGCGTAGTCAGGCTTGGTGTCGTGCAGGGTGAACGGCAGTTTGCCGCCGAAGATGTTCTGGTCCAGCCAGTTGAAACCGCCGCCGACGATAGCGCCGAACTTGTGGATCGCCGGGCCGAAGTTGCGGCTGGCGAACAGTTCTTCGTAGAGCCAGCTCTTCTTGAACGCGTCGACGTAGGTGGTCAGCTCTTCGGTGCCATCCTTTTCTGCGAACAGCGCGTCGGCCACGGATTCAGCGGCGAGCATGCCGGACTTCATCGCGGTGTGGCTGCCCTTGATCTTGGCGAAGTTCAGGGTGCCGAGATCGCAACCGATCAGCGCGCCGCCCTTGAACACCATCTTCGGCAGCGAGTTCAGGCCACCTTTGCAGATTGCACGTGCGCCGTAGCTGATGCGCTTGCCGCCTTCCAGATATTGCTTCAGCACCGGGTGATGCTTGAGGCGCTGGAATTCGTCGAATGGCGACAGGTAGGTGTTGCTGTAGGACAGATCGACGATCAGGCCGACTACAACCTGGTTATTTTCCAGGTGATAAAGGAAAGAACCGCCGGTGTTCTCGGTGCCCATGATGTCCATCGGCCAACCGGCGGTGTGCACCACCAGGCCTGGCTGGTGTTTGGCCGGGTCGATTTCCCAGATTTCCTTCAGGCCGATGCCGTAGTGCTGGGCGTCGGCATCACTGTCGAGGTTGTAGCGCTTGATCAGTTGCTTGCCGATGTGACCACGGCAACCTTCGGCGAACAGCGTGTATTTGCCACGCAGTTCCATGCCCGGGGTGTACAAGCCTTCTTTAGGATGGCCTTCGCGGTCGACGCCGAGGTCACCGGTGATGATCCCGCGCACCACACCGTTTTCATCGATCAGCGCTTCCTGAGCAGCGAAGCCCGGGTAGATTTCCACACCCAGGTTCTCGGCCTGCTGAGCGAGCCAGCGGCACAGGTTGCCGAGGGAGATAATGTAGTTGCCTTCGTTGTGCATGGTCTTGGGCACAAAGAAGTCAGGAATTTTTTGCGCGCTTTCGGCGTTTTTCAGCACGAAAATGTCATCGCGGGTGACTGGCGTGTTCAGCGGAGCGCCGAGTTCTTTCCAGTCCGGGAACAGTTCGTTCAGGGCCCGTGGTTCGAATACGGCACCGGACAGGATGTGCGCGCCGACTTCGGAGCCTTTTTCGACCACGCAGACGCTGATTTCCTTACCGGCTTCGGCGGCCTTCTGCTTCAGACGGCAGGCGGCGGACAGGCCAGCGGGGCCGGCACCGACGATGACCACGTCGAATTCCATGTATTCGCGTTCCACAGGCTATCTCCTACTCAAGGCTCAACAGTTTTTTTTCTAATTTGGAGGTTCGGTGTCGTATCCGTTATTGCCTTTACGTTAACGTCAAGGCTAATAATGGGCAAACCACCTTTCTCTCTAGGCGGCGCATTATATCTACACCACTCTTAGCGTCCAATACAAACGTTTGTTTGAATCGGCTCCAGCCCAGAGAAATCAAAGAAGCGCGGCTTATGACAGGGCATTTTGGCGTATTGACCAGAATGGGCGTTCCGGTCAAGATACGGGCGGTTTTGCGCTCGCCGTAGGCTGAATGGTGGTTTCAAGAGCACCTCTAAAGACAGGGCGTAGGCGGTAACCGGTGATGCGCAGCGCAGGTTCGGCGCGCAGTTTACACACCGCGAAGCGGCATGACTCGTCGGTCACGACTGACGAACGGTCATCCCGCTCAGCCGGCGTTTTTAGAGGTGCCCTTGTGCCCGATGAGCATCAACCGCCAGGTTCGCCTAGGCGACTTTCTTTTCACCGGAGAGTAACGAGGAATCCATGAAGGTTCTTGTAGCTGTCAAACGCGTTGTGGATTACAACGTCAAGGTTCGCGTCAAGGCGGACAATTCCGGCGTAGACCTCGCCAACGTCAAGATGTCGATGAACCCGTTCTGCGAAATCGCAGTGGAAGAAGCCGTACGCCTGAAAGAAAAAGGCGTTGCGACTGAAATCGTCGTCGTCTCCATCGGCCCGTCCACCGCTCAGGAACAGCTGCGTACCGCACTGGCTCTGGGTGCCGACCGCGCCATCCTCGTCGAATCCGCTGAAGACCTGACTTCCCTGGCCGTGGCCAAGCTGCTCAAGGCCGTGGTCGACAAGGAACAGCCTCAACTGGTGATCCTGGGCAAACAGGCCATCGACAGCGACAACAACCAGACCGGCCAGATGCTCGCTGCACTGAGCGGCTACGGTCAGGGCACTTTCGCCTCGAAAGTCGAAGTCTCCGGCGACAGCGTTGCCGTGACCCGCGAAATCGACGGCGGCGCGCAGACCGTTTCCCTGAAACTGCCAGCGATCGTCACCACCGACCTGCGTTTGAACGAGCCGCGCTACGCGTCCCTGCCAAACATCATGAAAGCCAAGAAGAAGCCTCTCGAGACGCTGACTCCGGACGCTTTGGGCGTTTCCACCGCCTCCACCAACAAGACCCTGAAAGTCGAAGCGCCGGCTGCACGCAGCGCTGGCATCAAGGTCAAGTCGGTGGCTGAACTGGTCGAGAAACTGAAAAACGAAGCGAAGGTAATCTGATCATGACTATCTTGGTAATCGCTGAACACGACAACAAGGTGCTGGCTCCGGCCACCCTGAACACCGTGGCTGCCGCTGCCAAAATCGGCGGCGACATCCACGTTCTGGTTGCAGGCCAGGGCGCTGGCGCCGTGGCTGAAGCCGCCGCGAAAATCGCTGGCGTGAGCAAAGTCCTGAACGCTGACAATGCTGCCTACGCGCATCAGCTGCCGGAAAACGTTGCTCCTCTGGTAGCAGAGCTGGGCGCTGGCTACAGCCACATCCTGGCTGCCGCCACTTCCAACGGCAAAAACATCCTGCCGCGCGTTGCCGCTCAGCTGGACGTTGACCAGATCTCCGAGATCATCTCGGTAGAAAGCGCTGACACCTTCAAGCGTCCGATCTACGCCGGTAACGCCATCGCTACCGTGCAATCGACCGCTGCGATCAAAGTGATCACCGTGCGTGCCACCGGTTTCGATCCGGTTGCCGCTGAAGGTGGTTCGGCTGCCGTTGAATCGGTTGCCGCTGCTCACAACGCCGGCACTTCCAGCTTCGTCAGCGAAGAACTGGCCAAGTCCGATCGTCCTGAGCTGACCGCTGCCAAGATCGTCGTTTCCGGCGGCCGCGGCATGCAGAACGGCGACAACTTCAAACACCTGTACGCTCTGGCCGACAAGCTGGGCGCTGCCGTCGGTGCTTCCCGCGCCGCGGTCGACGCAGGTTTCGTACCGAACGACATGCAGGTCGGTCAGACCGGCAAGATCGTTGCGCCACAGCTGTACATCGCCGTCGGTATCTCCGGCGCGATCCAGCACCTGGCCGGCATGAAAGACTCCAAAGTGATCGTTGCGATCAACAAGGACGAAGAAGCGCCGATCTTCCAGGTGGCCGATTACGGCCTGGTAGCGGATCTGTTCGAAGCCGTACCTGAGCTGGAGAAGCTGGTCTAATCCGGCCGCTTCACTTATAAAGAGCCCGACCTTTTGGTCGGGCTTTTTTTTGTCTCGGATTTGAGTGGGAGCGTTTCGCCATGGATCTGCATCGTCGGTTGGGCTGCTTGTGGTTGCTGGGGCTGGCATTGTTGCCGGGCCTGTCGGTGGCGGCGGGCAAGTGCGAGCGGCTGGTCGTCACCGGCAGCCCGGATGCACCGCCGTACCTCTGGCAGGATCCGCAGAACCCCAAACAACTGATCGGTGCCAGCGCCGACCTGTTGCAACAGGTGGCGAAAGAGCTGGGGATCAAAGTCGATCTGCTGTACGCCGGCAAGCGTTCTCAGGCCCTCGACGAAGTGCGCAGCGGGCGCATGGACATGTTGGCCGACGCACCGCTGACCTTCAACGAGCTGGAAAACCTCGATTACATTCACCCGCCGTTGCTGGAAAACGACTATCTAGTTTGGACCCGCAAGGGGTCGACTCTGGTCTACAGCGAAGCGAAGGATCTCCAGGGCCATCAAGGAGGCTTGTCGGAAAAGTCTCGAATGACCCCGGCATTCGGCACTTTCGCCGAGCAGCAATTGACCCTGACCCGTACGGCAAACCTGACCCAGGCGTTTCAGAAACTTCTGCTGGGCGAGGTGGAATATGTACTCGCCGGTCGCTACTCGGGCATGGCGGCCGCGCAGGCACTGGGCATGGCCAATGATCTGCTGGCCTTTGAACAACCCATCGACCGCCCCGGTCTGTTCCTCGCGGTTTCGCACAACTCGGCTTGCAACGATCCGTGGTTGCGCGGACAGCTGGCCAAAAAGATGACAGAATTGCCCGCGTCCGGCCTGACGGAAGCCGCGCTGCAACGCAACATCGAGCGCTGGAAGGCGCAGCAGCAACAGCCGCCGCAACAACCTGTCAGCGCCCCAAAACAGTAGGGATTCTTAGTGAGTAATCGACTTCTTTTCGCGGCCATGGCCGTTCTGGCCCTGGCCGGTTGCGCCAGCGATCCGGCACCCAACGAACAAATGCGCCTGACCGAGCAGGCCCTTGAGCAAGCCAAAGCCGTGGGCGCCACCGCTGAAGACGTGCCGGAAATGAAACTGGCAGAAGACAAGTTCAACCGGGCCAAAGGCAGCATGGCGGGTGAGTCCTACAAGAATGCGCGGATGCGATTCGAACAGGCTGAACTCGACGCACGTCTGGCGGAAGCCAAAGTGCTGACCCAGAAGAGCGAAGAGCAAGTGAATGTGCTCAACACCCGCATCGTCCGACTGCGCAAGCAACTGGGGGATGCCCAATGAGCCTGAAGTCCAAAGCCCTCGGCACTCTGATCCTCGCCGGTTGCGCCAGTCTTTACGGCTGCGCCGGTCAGCACAGCGAATCCGCATTGCAGCAGGCCAGCACCGACTTCCAGAAGGTCAAGGAAGATTCCAACGTGCTGCGTATTGCGCCGAAAGACGTGATCCGCGCCGGTGAGTCCCTGGCCCGTGCCGATCGTCTGTCGACGTACTGGGGCAGCGGCTCGGACGTGGTGCATTACGCCTATCTGAGTCAGCGCTACAGCGAAATCGCCCGTGAGCACACCAATCAGGTGCTCAACGAAGAGCGTGTGGCGAAGCTGGAACTTGAGCGTCAGCGCCTGCAACTGGCCTTGCGCGAATCCAAACTGCTGAGCGTGCAACAGCAGGGCAAATGGCTGGAAGAGCAGATCGTTGCGCTGGCCACCACCCAGACCGATCGTGGTCTGGTGATGACCCTCGGTGATGTGCTGTTCGATACCGGTGAAGCCGAGCTGAAAAACTCGGCCAACCGCGTGGTGCTGAAAATCGTGCAGTTCCTGCAACTCAACCCGAAACGCATCGTGCGCATCGAGGGCTACACCGACAGCACCGGCGGCAAGCAGGAAAACCTCAAGCTGTCCCGTGATCGCGCGCAGTCGGTAGCGGACGTGCTGACGGACCTGGGCATCGACGAAAAACGCATTCAGGTCGAAGGCTACGGCGACGAATATCCGGTGGACGCCAACGCTTCCGAGCGCGGGCGTGCGCAGAACCGTCGGGTGGAAATCGTGTTCTCCGACGAAAAAGGCCAGCTCGGCGCCGCCCGCTGAGGGTGGCGTTACTGGAAAGCCCGGGCTGTCAGGCAGCGCCGGGCTTTTTTACGTCTGTCGATTACCTCACAAAGCAGTACAGATTTAACCGACACAGCACTGTATGGTTGACTAATATGGCAACTGTCCCAGTACACTTCCAAACTGTTCCGGTATTGTTTCACACAAGAATAAAACGCCCGTGAAATCGAGTGCTGCGTCATGACCAATCTCTTGCTCTACCAACGTATTGCTCAACAGCTGGCCGAAGATATCCGCCGTGGCGTCTATCAACCGGGCGAGCGCGTGCCTTCGGTGCGCAAGATGAGTTCGCAGCTCAACGTCAGCCATGCCACCGTGTTGCAGGCTTACGCCAACCTCGAGGATCAGGGCCTGATCCGCGCGCGGCCGCAGTCCGGTTACTATGTCCACCAGACTCCCGCACTGACGGCGCCCACGCCGGACATTGCCCGGGTCGAGCGGCCAGGCCTGGTCACCCGCAGCAGCATCATTCAACAAGTATTGGTCGAGTCCCGTCGCGAAGGCGTGTTCCCGCTGGGGGCGGCGGTGCCGAGTGTCGATTACCTACCGGTGCGCGCCCTGCATCAGCAACTGGCCAAGGTCACTCGCTTTCACAGCCCTCGGGCGTTCAGCTACATGTTCAGCCCCGGTTTCGAACCGCTGCGCCGGCAGGTGGCGATTCGCATGCGCGATGCAGGTGTGGTGGTTGACCCGTCGGAAGTGGTGATCACCCACGGCTGTGTCGACGCATTGCAGATGTCGTTGCGAGTGCTGACCCGCCCCGGCGACCTGATCGCCGCCGAATCGCCAACCTATTACGGTTTGCTGCAACTGGCGGATCTGCTGGGCCTGAAAGTCATCGAGATCCCCAGCGACCCCGCCACCGGCATGAGCCTCGAAGCCCTGCAACTGGCGGCCAATCAATGGTCGATCAAGGCGCTGGTGCTGACCACTCGCCTGAGCAATCCACTCGGCGGCACCATGCCCGAAGAGCGGCAGAAACAACTGCTGCGCCTGGCCTCGGACTTCGATATCCAGATCGTCGAAGACGACATCTATGGCGAGTTGATGTTCGAACAGGGTCGCACCAAGTCGCTCAAGGCCTACGACCGGCTCGACCGGGTGATCTACTGCTCGAGTTTTTCCAAGACGTTATCGCCCGGTGTACGCATCGGCTGGATGATCGCCGGCAAGTACCAGCAGGAAATCCAGCGCTTGCAGACTTTCAGCACCCATTCGGCGTGCAGCGTCACGCAAATGGCCATCGCGGCGTACCTGGAAAACGGCGGCTATGACCGGCATTTAAGGTACATCCGCCAGGAGTACCGAAAAAATCTCAGCGCGTTTCAACTGGCAGTTCAGCAGTACTTTCCCGAAGGCACACAGATGACCCGGCCCACCGGCGGATTCATTCTGTGGGTCAGTCTGCCGGGGCGGGTCAACACCCAGGAATTGCACGTGCGGGCGCTGCAACAGGGCATAAGCATTGCGCCGGGCCTGATCTTCAGCAACACCGAACAGTTCAACCACTGCATCCGGTTGAACTGTGGCATCCCGTGGAATCGCGAGGCGGAACGGGCGCTGATGACCCTCGGAATGCTGGCGACACAGCTCTGCCAGGAGATGGCCGGCGGATTTTGAAACAATGGCGGAGCTTGTCATGTGGCGTCCAACAGGCGAGCATATGGCCCTCTGCCGTTAGCTTCGTTGGGTTCATGAAAGCGAAATTTTCTGCCGTCTGGGTTGTGCTCTGCCTGTTGATGATGGGTCATGTGCCTGGCGCCATGGCGGCCGCGGCTCAGGAAAAGACGCCGGCCGCTGCCGCCGCGAAAAAACCGGTCACGGCCAAGAAAACCGTTCCAGCGAAAAAAGCTCCGCAGAAAAAGGCTGCTGCCGCCAAGAAGCGCGCTCCGGTCGCTTCCAAGTCGAAGTCGGCGAAAGAAGTGGCCAAGACGCCATTGCCGTCCGCGAAGCTCGATTTGAGTCTTCCCAAAGACATGGTTCAAGAGTTGAAGCCGCCCGGCTCAGTGACGCTGCCCAAGCGCGAACCGATCCTGCCGCAGATGTTCGGCGACAAGAACAGCGGGTTCCAGCTCAACGGCCGTTTGCTCAGCAACGAAATGCAGTTGCAGCTGCGTAACGAAGAGCGCCGGGAAGTCGAAGGCGCGGCGCTGGATTTCGAGTTCAAGCAATAAATCGTCCCCGTCGGTGACCCGCAGACCAGACGCTTTGTCGGAGACTGGTCAGTCACTTTCGTTTCTGCGTAAAAACCCCGGTTCAGGCAATTTAAAACAGCCGTTTAAGCGGTTACCCTGTTCCGCGTCCCTTTAACACATTGCCCGCTGCGAGGAACGCGTCGTCATGAAATGCCGTGAAGGCTGTGGCGCCTGCTGCATTGCCCCTTCCATCAGTTCGCCGATTCCAGGCATGCCCGATGGCAAACCTGCCGGTGAACGCTGCGTTCAGTTGTCGGTCGATAACCTGTGCAACATTTTCGGCCGACCGGAACGTCCGGCGGTCTGCTCAGGATTCAAGGCCGATCCCGAAGTCTGCGGCAGCAGCCAGGAAGACGCGATCAGACTGCTCGGCTGGTGGGAGCAGATGACGGCGGCGTGATGTGTCAAACGAACGGAACTTCAACAATAAGGAATAAGACTATGGGTTCGCTGCATCGTATCGCTGTGTTGTGTGGTTTGACTGCCGTGCTGGCCACCTCGGCCGCCCAGGCTGAAGACTGGAAAGTCGCCAAGAACGAGGACGGCATCAAGGTCTCCCTGAGCGAAGTGCCGGGTTCGGACTACAAGTCCTATCAGGGCGTGACCGTGATGAAGACCACCATCGCCAAACTGCGCGCCTTGCAGGAAGACGTTTCCGGTGCGTGCGCCTGGATTCACGAATGCAAGACCCAGAAACTGCTCAAGCACGAAGGCGACCAGAGCTGGACCTACACCCAGTTCAACACCCCATGGCCGGTGACTCCGCGCGATTCGATCCTGCATGTCACCACTGTTGAAGGCGCCGATGGCAGCCTGACCCGTAACCTGGAAGGCGTGCCGAAGTACCTGCCTGAAGAAAAGGGCTTTGTGCGGGTCGCGCAGGTCAAAGGCTTCTGGAAGTTCGTGCCAAAAGGCGACCAGGTTGAAGTGACCTATCAGGTTCACACCGAGCCGGGCGGCAGCGTGCCGTCGATGATCGCCAACAAGTTTGTGGTCGACGCACCGTTCAACACCCTGAAAGCCTTGAAAGAACGCGCCGAGAAGTAACTGTCGCGTTCATCTGTAAACGCCCCGAAGAACTCGGGGCGTTTTGTTTTCCAGGTTTATTGTGTTTCCGGATATGCGTTGAACGAAATTTTCACAAAGTCTCCAAGACAATTCGCCCGCGCTGTCTGCACCTGTCCCGGTGCGCCGTGCCTTGAATGAAAGCGTCCGGCAGCGGGCACTAATCAATGGCAATGCCGCCGGTGATCGTGCAACATTTGCGCTCCGCGCAAGCCCCGGGGCCTGGATAGGCCAACAGAGGGCAGGGCGCAGCTGAATTTTTGCAACTTCAACTTCCAATGGGTCCTAAAACGACATGGCAAACCCGGACGCCCTGAGTCAGCAGCGATCTTCCAGTCGCCTGCTGCAACCGACCGTCAAATCGCATCTGGCCTACACGCTCCTGTGCGCGCTGGTCATGATGGTGATGTTTTCCGTGCTGCGCCTCGCGCTGCTGGTCTACAACCGCGAGATGATCCTCGACACCCCGGCCTCGACTTTCCTCGAAGCCTTCGCCAACGGCCTGCGCTTCGATATTCGCCTGGTGGTGTATGTCTGCATTCCGCTGGTGCTGGCGCTGTTCAGTGCCCGGGCCATGGCAGCGCGCGGGTTCTTCCGTCTGTGGCTGACCGTCGCTTCGAGCATCGCGCTGTTCCTCGGCCTGATGGAGATGGACTTCTATCGCGAGTTCCACCAGCGCCTCAACGGCCTCGTGTTCCAGTACGTGAAGGAAGACCCGAAAACCGTGATGAGCATGCTCTGGTACGGTTTCCCGGTGGTGCGTTACCTGCTGGCGTGGGTCGTGGGCACCTTGATCCTGACCCTGGCGTTCAAGGGCGCTGATCGTCTGACCCGTCCGCGTGGCCCGTTCAGCGGTGGCAACGTCGGCACCCGTCAAGTGGCGCCATGGTATGCGCGTCTGGCGGTGTTCGTGGTGTGCCTGCTGATTTGTGTGGTCGCCGCTCGCGGCACCCTGCGTCAAGGCCCGCCGCTGCGCTGGGGTGACGTATACACCACCGATTCGAACTTCGCCAACCAGCTCGGCCTCAACGGTACGCTGTCGCTGATCGCAGCGGCCAAGGACCGGATGGGCGAGGATCGCGACAACATCTGGAAAGCCACGCTGCCGCAGGATCAGGCGCAGAAAGTGGTTCGCGAAATGCTGATGACGTCGGACGACAAACTGGTGGATGCCGATATCGCTGCCGTGCGTCGTGAATACACGCCGCCTGCCGACAAGACCCTGCCGATCAAGAACGTCGTCGTGATCCTGATGGAAAGCATGGCCGGTCACTCGGTGGGCGCACTGGGCGCGCCGGGCAACATCACGCCGTACCTCGACAAGCTGTCGAAGGAAGGCCTGCTGTTCGACCGTTTCTTCTCCAACGGCACCCACACCCACCAAGGCATGTTCGCCACCATGGCGTGCTTCCCGAACCTGCCGGGTTTCGAATACCTGATGCAGACCCCGGAAGGCAGCCACAAGCTGTCCGGCCTGCCGCAGTTGCTCAGCGCTCGTGACTATGACGACGTGTACGTCTACAACGGCGACTTTGCCTGGGACAACCAGTCCGGTTTCTTCAGCAACCAGGGCATGACCAACTTCGTCGGCCGCAACGACTTCGTGAACCCGGTGTTCTCCGATCCGACCTGGGGCGTGTCCGACCAGGACATGTTCGACCGTGGTCTGGTGGAGCTCAAGGCTCGGGAAAACGGCAAGCCGTTCTACGCGCTGCTGCAGACCCTGTCCAACCACACGCCGTACGCCTTGCCGACGCCGTTGCCGGTCGAACGCGTCACCGACCGTGGCCCGCTCAACGAGCACCTGACCGCCATGCGTTATTCGGATTGGGCGCTGGGCCAGTTCTTCGAGAAGGCCCGCAAGGAGCCGTACTTCAAGGAAACCCTGTTCGTCATCGTCGGCGACCACGGCTTCGGCAACGAGCGTCAGATCACCGAAATGGACCTGGGCCGCTTCAACGTGCCGATGCTGATGATCGCACCGGGCATCCAGGAAAAATTCGGTACCCGTGACCACACCGTGGGCACCCAGATCGACATCGTGCCGACCATCATGGGTCGCCTCGGTGGCGAAGTGCGCCATCAGTGCTGGGGTCGCGATCTGCTGAACCTGCCGCAGGGTGACACCGGTTTCGGTGTGATCAAGCCGTCGGGCAGCGAGCAGACCACCGCCATCGTCACCGCCGACCAGATCCTGGTGCTGCCGAAAGAGAAGGAAATGGCACCGAAGATCTATCAGTACGAACTGGGCGCCAACCCGCACGCCGAAGTGGTACCGGATGCACCGCGCACTGCCGAGCTGAAACTCAAGCTCGAAGCGTTCCTGCAAACGGCCACCAAGAGCCTGATCGACAACACCGCCGGTGTGATTAACGGCAAGCCGGACTGATCATTCGGCGCAATAAAAAAGAGGCCCTTCAAGGGCCTCTTTTTTTTGTCGGTCAAACAGTCATATCCGACCGAGTAACAACAGCACCAACAGTACTACCAGCACCACACCGATAATGCCCGAAGGGCCATAACCCCAACTTCTGGAGTGCGGGAAGACCGGCAGACCACCGATCAGCAACAGGATCAGGATAATGATTAGAATTGTGCCCATGTCTATTTCCTTGTTGATAGTGTCTGTGAAGTCTTGGTGTTCAAGGGCGGCTGGAAGTTGAACTAAATCCAGACGGCTTACAAATTCCGACTGGTGAGCATGAAAGAAAATTCAATGTTTTTTTAAGGTATTTGGCTCGCGTGCTTATTTCGTTTGTTGTCGCGGTTTGCCCTCGCCATTCAGCAATCTGATGGAGCGTGGGTCGCTGCGGATCCTTCGCTACACTCCGCGCATCTTCCCCGGAACAACAAGGCTGTCTGCTATGCAAAATCGCATGATGATCACTGGCGCGGGCTCAGGCCTGGGTCGCGAAATCGCGCTGCGCTGGGCGCGTGAAGGCTGGCAACTGGCCTTGTCCGACGTCAGCGAGCCCGGTTTGCAAGAGACCCTGAAACTGGTTCGCGAGGCCGGCGGCGACGGCTTCATCCAGCGCTGCGACGTGCGCGATTACAGCCAGCTCACCGCGTTCGCCCAGGCCTGCGAAGTGAAACTTGGCGGCATCGATATCATCGTCAACAACGCCGGTGTGGCCTCGGGCGGTTTCTTCAGCGAGTTGTCGCTGGAAGACTGGGACTGGCAGATCGCGATCAACCTGATGGGCGTGGTCAAGGGCTGCAAGGCGTTCCTGCCGCTGCTGGAACAGAGCAAGGGCAAGATCATCAACATCGCCTCGATGGCCGCGCTGATGCAGGGCCCGGCGATGAGCAACTACAACGTGGCCAAGGCTGGAGTGGTGGCGCTGTCGGAGAGCCTGTTGATCGAACTGGCTCAACAGGAAGTCGGGGTTCATGTGGTCTGCCCGTCATTCTTCCAGACCAATCTGCTGGATTCTTTCCGTGGCCCGACGCCGGCGATGAAAGCCCAGGTCGGCAAGTTGCTGGAAAGTTCGCCCATCACCGCCAGCGATATTGCCGATTACATCTATAAGCAAGTCGCAGCCGGCGAGTTCATGATTCTGCCCCACGAACAAGGGCGCATGGCCTGGGCGCTCAAACAGAAGAACCCGCAGTTGCTGTACAACGAAATGACCGCGATGGCCGAAAAGATGCGCGCCAAGGCCAAACAGAACAACGGCTGAACTTGCCCGGGGTTCGTCGCATCGTTAGGGTGGCCGCAACAGTCACCCTGACGAGATGTCTTGCATGCTCAACTACCTGTGGTTCTTCCTCGCCGCGCTGTTCGAAATCGCCGGCTGTTTCGCGTTCTGGATGTGGTTGCGCCAGGGCAAGAGCGCCCTGTGGGTGATCCCGGCGCTGATCAGCCTCACCCTGTTCGCGCTGCTGTTGACGCGCGTCGAAGCGACCTACGCCGGTCGCGCCTACGCCGCTTATGGCGGCATCTACATCATTGCTTCGATTGGCTGGCTGGCGGTGGTCGAGCGCATCCGCCCGTTGGGTTCGGACTGGATCGGTGTGGCGCTGTGCGTGATCGGGGCGAGTGTGATCCTGTTCGGACCACGGTTTTCCGCGAGCTGAATCTTGCAGGCCTGAAGGAAATGTCTGAAGGCTTGCGCGACCTGATGCGTAGGGAATGACTGAATTGCCCGGCGTGCATTGTAGGGCGGTCGAAACCCGCGCATCTTCAAGGCTCGCAAACCTTGAAGGACACCTCCCATGCTTGTACTCAGCCGTGTTGTCGGTGAACTGATTTCCATCGGCGACAACATCACTCTGCGCGTTCTGGCGGTCAACGGCTCCAGCGTGCGGTTCGGCGTCGAAGCGCCGGAGCAGGTCGGCGTGCATCGCGCCGAAGTCTACGAACGGATCCAGCGCAAGCAGGCCAGCGGCAAGGGCCGCTGACCGTTTTCAGTCGAACAGATGCTTGGGTACGTCGTGCTTGAGCATCAACTGGCATTGCTCGCTTTCCGGATCGAAAACGATGAGCGCCTGGCCTTTGGTCAGCGCCTGGCGAACCCGCAGTACGCGGGTTTCCAGCGGCGTATCGTCACCGTTGTCGGTACCGTCGCGGGTGACGAAATCCTCGATCAGGCGGGTGAGGGTGTCGACTTCGAGCACGTCGTAGGGAATCAGCATGGGCACCTCGGCTAAATCAATGTCGGGATGCTACGGCGAATGATCGCCGAGGGCCAGACTCAACTGTCCGAGCGTTGCCCCACCAGGCTGTCCACCGACGGCACACGGGTGTCGCTCTCCATCTGCGTCTCGTGTTCGATCTGGTGACTGAAGCGGTCCAGTGATCCGGTGGCCGGTTGCGCATCGCTGGCAAATACCGGCGGACTCAGAATGTACGCCCCCAACAAGCGACTGAGCGCCGCGAGGCTGTCGATGTGCGTGCGTTCGTAGCCGTGGGTTGCGTCGCAGCCGAACGCGAGCAGGGCGGTGCGAATGTCGTGACCGGCGGTGACGGCCGAATGGGCGTCGCTGAAGTAATAGCGGAACAGGTCGCGGCGCACCGGCAGTTCGTGCTCACCGGCCAGACGCAACAGGTGCCGCGACAGGTGATAGTCGTACGGCCCGCCGGAATCCTGCATCGCCACGCTCACCGCGTGTTCGCTGGAGTGCTGGCCCGGCGCGACCGGGGCAATGTCGATGCCGACGAATTCGCTGACGTCCCACGGCAACGCCGCCGCTGCGCCGCTGCCGGTTTCCTCGGTGATGGTGAACAGCGGGTGGCAATCGATCATCAACTCCTGACCGCTGTCGACGATGGCTTTCAGCGCTGCCAGCAGCGCGGCGACACCGGCCTTGTCGTCCAGATGTCGGGCGCTGATATGGCCGCTCTCGGTGAACTCGGGCAAAGGGTCGAAGGCCACCACATCGCCGACGCTGATGCCCAGCGAATCGCAATCGGCACGGGTCGCGCAGTAGGCGTCCAGACGCAGCTCGACGTGATCCCAACTGATCGGCATCTCGTCCACGGCCGTATTGAAGGCATGCCCGGACGCCATCAGCGGCAACACGCTGCCGCGAATCACACCGTTGTCGGTGAACAGGCTGACGCGGCTGCCCTCTGCAAATCGGCTCGACCAGCAGCCCACCGGCGCCAGGGTCAGTCGCCCGTTGTCTTTCACCGCGCGCACGGCGGCGCCGATGGTGTCCAGGTGTGCCGAGACCGCCCGGTCGGGGCTGTTTTTCTTGCCCTTGAGGGTGGCGCGGATCGTGCCGCGACGGGTCATCTCGAAGGGAATGCCAAGTTCCTCCAGACGTTCGGCGACGTAACGCACGATGGTGTCGGTGAATCCGGTAGGGCTGGGAATGGCGAGCATTTCCAGCAGGACTTTCTGCAGGTAGTTCAGATCCGGTTCGGGAATTTGGGTGGTCATGGAAACTCCTGATGAGTTGGGCGCATCGATGGTTTCGATGAGAAAGATTGGTGAAGTCTGCCAGGCCGTCATCGCCAGCAGGCTGGCTCCCACAGAGGAAACGCGGTCACTTGTGGGAGCCAGCCTGCTGGCGATGGGGGTTGGTCAAACGGCCGGCTGACTGTGCGGAAACAACAGATCGACAAACCGCTCGGCCGTCGGTTGCGGCTCATGGTTGGCGAGCCCCGCCCGTTCGTTGGCTTCGATGAACACGTACGCCGGTTGATCCGCCGCCGGCACCATCAGGTCGAGGCCGACCATCGGGATCTCCAGCGCCCGGGCCGCGCGCACGGCAGCGTCGGCCAGGGTCGGGTGCAGAATCGCCGTGACGTCTTCCAGCGTGCCGCCGGTGTGCAGGTTCGCCGTACGCCGCACGAACAGATGCTCACCGGCCGGCAGGATGCTGCTGTAGTCGTAACCGGCCGCGTGCAGGGTGCGTTGGGTTTCTTGGTCCAGCGGGATTTTGCTTTCGCCGCTGGTGGCTGCTTGTCTGCGTCGGCTCTGCGCTTCAATCAACGCGCCGATGGAATGGTGACCGTCGCCAACCACTTCCGCCGGCCGGCGGATCGCCGCTGCGACCACCTCGAAACCGATCACCAGAATCCGCAGGTCGAAGCCCTCGTGGAAGCTTTCGAGCAGCACGCGAGTGTCAAACTGTTTGGCGGCTTCGATGGCCTGCTGCACGTCCTCGATGGTTTGCAGATCCACCGCCACGCCTTGGCCCTGTTCGCCATCCAGCGGTTTGACCACCACGCGCTGGTACTCGTCGAGAAACGCCAGATTGTCGTCCGCATTCCCCGCCAACTGTTGTGACGGCACATTCAACCCGGCGGCTTTCAGCACGTTATGGGTCAGGCTCTTGTCCTGGCACAGGTTCATGCTGATGGCGCTGGTCAGGTCGCTGAGGGATTCGCGGCAACGCACCCGGCGCCCGCCGTGACTGAGGGTGAACAGCCCGGCGTCGGCGTCATCCACTTGCACGTCGATGCCGCGCCGATGGGCTTCCTCGACGATGATTCGCGCGTAAGGATTGAACTGCGCCTCCGGCCCCGGACCAAGGAACAGCGGCTGATTGATGCCGTTCTTGCGCTTGATGGCGAACGTCGGCAGGTTGCGGAAGCCGAGTTTGGCGTAGAGGTTTTTCGCCAGGCGGTTATCGTGCAACACCGACAGATCGAGGTAGCTCAGACCGCGACTCATGAAGTGCTCGATCAGATGGCGCACCAGCACTTCGCCGACACCGGGGCGCGAGCACTGCGGGTCGACCGCCAGGCACCACAGGCTGCTGCCGTTTTCCGGGTCGTTGTAAGCCTTCTGGTGATTGAGGCCCATGACGCTGCCGATCACCGCGCCGCTGTCGTCGTCTTCGGCCAGCCAGTACACCGGGCCGCCCTGATGGTGCGGAGTGAGCAGGGTGGCATCGATCGGCAGCATGCCGCGCGCCTGATACAGCTGATTGATAGCCTGCCAGTCCGCGTCACTTTGTGCACGACGGATGCGGAAGCCGCGAAACACCCGGGTGGCCTGACGATAATCGCTGAACCACAAGCGCAGAGTGTCGGACGGGTCGAGAAACAATTGAGTCGGTTCCAGCCCGAGAATCTGCTGCGGCGCGGCGACGTACAAGGCAATGTCGCGCTCGCCCGGCTGTTCGTTGAGCAGTTCCCGGGCAAGGCTCACCGGATCGGGAAAAGTGTGGCCAATCAACAACCGGCCCCAGCCGCAATGCACCGCAATCGGCTCGGCGGCCGGCTCGCTGCCGTCCTCGGCCAGACGCGCCTGCAAGCGTTCGTAGGACGGTGTCTGACCGCGCAGTAGCCGTTGGCTGTAAGCCGTGGCGTGAGGTTTCATCGATCAGATTCCTTGTTCGCTGAGCCAAAGGTTCAGGGCCGCCAGTTGCCACAGCTTGGAGCCGCGCAGCGGGGTCAACTGGCCTTGTGGATCGGTCAGCAATTTGTCGAGCATGGCGGGGTTGAACAGGCCGCGATCCTGACTCGGATCGAGCAACAGCTCGCGCACCCAGTTGAGGGTATCGCCCTGCAAGTGTTTGAGGCCGGGCACCGGGAAGTAACCTTTCTTGCGGTCGATCACTTCGCTCGGAATCACCAGTCGCGCGGCTTCTTTCAACACCTGCTTGCCGCCGTCCGGCAGTTTGAATTTGCCCGGAACACGGGCCGACAATTCCACCAGTCGGTAGTCGAGAAACGGCGTACGCGCCTCCAGGCCCCAGGCCATGGTCATGTTGTCGACGCGTTTGACCGGGTCGTCCACCAGCATCACTGTGCTGTCCAGACGCAGGGCCTTGTCGACCGCTGCATTGGCGCCGGGCTGTGCGAAATGTTCCTTCACGAAGTCACCGGCAGCGTCATTCGCTGTCAGCCATTTAGGCTGCACCGTGGCGGCGTAGTCGTCGTAGCTGCGGTCGAAAAACGCCTCGCGATAGGCCGCATACGGATCGGCCGCGCCGTCGACTTGCGGATACCAGTGATAACCGGCGAACAACTCGTCGGCGCCCTGGCCGCTCTGTACAACCTTGCAGTGCTTGGCCACTTCGCGGGACAGCAGATAGAAGGCGATGCAGTCGTGGCTCACCATCGGCTCGCTCATGGCGCGGAACGCGGCCGGCAGTTGTTCGATGATCTCTTTTTCGTCGATGCGCAGTTGATGGTGCTGGGTGCCGTAGTGCTTGGCGATCAGGTCGGAATACTGAAACTCGTCACCGCGCTCGCCGCCGGCATCCTGGAAACCGATGGAAAAGGTCGACAGGTTTTCCACGCCGACTTCGCGCAGCAGACCGACGAGCATGCTCGAATCGACGCCGCCGGAAAGCAGTACACCAACATCCACCGCCGCCCTTTGGCGGATCGCCACGGCTTCGCGGGTGCTGTCGAGCACGCGGTCTCGCCAGTCTTCGAGAGTCAGGTTTTTCTCGTCGTCGTGTGGGCCGTAGGGCAGGGTCCACCAGGTTTTCTGCTCGGTGGTGCCGTCCGCTTCAATGCGCATCCAGCTCGCTGGCGGCAACTTTTCAATGCCCGCCAGCAAGGTGCGCGGCGCAGGCACCACGGCGTGGAAATTCAGGTAATGGTTTAGCGCCACCGGATCGAGGATCGGGTTGATGTCACCGCCCTTGAGCAGCGCGGGCAGAGCCGAGGCAAAACGCAAACGCTGGCCGGTGCGCGACAGGTACAGCGGCTTCACACCGAGACGGTCGCGGGCGATGAACAGGCGCTGGGCATCGCGCTCCCAGATGGCGAAGGCGAACATGCCGTTGAGTTTCGGCAGCAGCGCTTCGCCCCAGGCGTGATAACCCTTGAGCAGCACTTCGGTGTCGCCGCCGGAGTAGAACGCATAACCGAGCGCTTCGAGTTCGGCGCGCAGTTCCGGGAAGTTGTAGATCGCGCCGTTGAAGGCCAGGGACAGGCCCAGTTGGCTGTCGATCATCGGCTGCGCCGAGCCGTCCGACAGGTCCATGATTTTCAGGCGTCGATGGCCCAGGGCAATCGGCCCCTGAGCATGAAAGCCCCACGCGTCGGGGCCGCGAGGCGCCAGGTGATGGGTGATTCGCTCGATGGCTGCAAGGTCTGCAGGTTGTTGATCAAAACGTAACTCGCCAGCTAATCCGCACATAAAGTCCTTACCGGTTTTTCCGTTGGGGAGGGTGTCGCTGCACCGCGCCGAAATGGCCGGTACCCAGAAACTGACCCGGTGCGGATGTGGGAGTTTTAGAACGATCAGTTATAAGCGTGTTGGCCTGACCGGTGGCCCATTAACAGCTTGGGTGAAGGGGGAGGTAGTAGATTAGTATTCGAAACATACGGATTGCTGGTTGTTTCCCGGCCCGAACGGGCAGTTATTCGTATTTTTTATTCGGCGGCGGGATCGATAGGGTGGAAGGGACTCAACAGCAATAAAGGAATATTGCCCATGTCCACTACACCCGCGTCGATCGCACCGATCGCCCTGACGGAAAAACAGAAACTGAGCTTTTTGCTGGAAGCCACTGGCGATCTGGACACTGCCAAGGCATTGCAGAAAAGCTTCCCCCCTGTGCTGTTCAAAGCCAGTGCCGACACATTGGCAGCGCTGGACAACAGTGCGCGTGACTTGCATACCACCCAGGCTCAGGTCGAGACAGACTTGAGCCGGCTGCAATCGCTGAAAAGCTTTTGCATCGCGCAATTGAACTGCGCCCTGACCAAACGCTGGTCAGCTGTGTTCGATGTCGAGAAAGACCACCTCGAGTTACCGGGAAGCTATTGCGGTTGCGAGCCGGTAACGCCACCGGGCGGCGGAGCGAAGGTCATGCCGTCCGCTACCCCGACTCTGCTGGAAGCGGCGATGCAGAACTTCACGCAAGACGAGGCGCAGGCCGGTTATTTCCCCGAGGGCAGCGTTGTACGGATTGCCAGCACGCCTGACGGTTTACCCGGCCTGACCCCGGCGGCGTTCGCCGCGCTCTGTCGGGAGCTGGATCTGGGGCAGCAATACCAGGCGCATTTTCAACAGGTGTTTGGCGTCAAGGAGGTCGATGGCAGCAGGGTCGCCACCGGTCCGATGGTTCGCAATATCACTGTGATGAAAAAGCAGATGCTGCAACTGGATCTGCACCTGGCGCTGATGAAGGAACACGTCTCCCGGGACGGTTTTCAGACGGTTCAGCGCCTGATCGACGCCGGTGGCATAGCTGATGCCAAAAGCCTTCAGTTCAAGGGCCGGCCGCTGATCATGCAGGGCATTGAAGCGCTGGACAGTTGCCTCTGGGGTGTTGTGGTCTTCTCCGAAAAATCGGTCGAGCTGGATCCGGATCAATGGTGTCTGGTGTACATGCCCGGGAAACCCGACCAGCCCCTCTACGAGTACGCGAGTTTCACGGCGTTCATCGCATATCTGGAGTTCAAACTGGGAGTCGGCAGTTACAAAAGCTACTTCACCCACTGCATCGGCGAGGTCGACAAGGTCGAGTTTTTCAAAACGTTGGCCGACACCCGAAGTCTGGGGCACGTCAAACAGTTGGAAATGCCCGGCCCGCTGTTCGATTTCATGCTCAAAAGTCATGTCGGCAAACTGCAACTCGACGCCCGTGCGCTTGCCGTGCCGACTGCCGATGTCGATGAGGAAGAGCGCAAGAAGCGTTTGATCCAATACCTGGAAATCGGCATGACGGTCGCCAACGTGGCGGGGTTCGTCGTCCCGGTATTGGGGCAACTGATGATGGGTGTCGCGATCGGGCAAATGCTCGCGGAAGTGTACGAAGGGGTCGAGGACTGGAATCGCGGCGACCGCCAGGAAGCTTTTTCGCATTTGCTCAGTGTCGCGGAAAACCTTGCCCTGATGGCCGCCGTGGGTGCCGGCGTCAAGGTCCTGAAGTCACTGGCGATCAAGACCGTTCAAAAACACCCGGATTTCTTTCAACCCTTTACCGCCATTCTCGACCGCAGTGGTCAGTCCCGATTATGGAAGCCGCAACTGAGCGCCTATGAACAGCCTCTGCCTGTCGAGGAAGGCCTCGAACCGGACGCAACAGGCTTGTATCAGGCCGACGGCAAGACTTTCGCCCGCATTGACGACCGCACCTATGCCGTGGCGCTGGATCCGGCTTCGAAGACCTGGCGGATTCAGCACCCTGTCCGTCCACAGGCGTATGCGCCGACGCTCAAGCCCAGCCGACACGGCGGCTGGCGTCATGCCTCGGAGCCGAGCGAGCAATGGTCCGGCGCCTATACCCTCAAACGCATCGATCCGCAGTTGGCGCGTTTCGAAGACAGTCGCCTGGAGATGATCCGGCGGCTGACCGACACCCGCTTCGACGAACTGCATCGCCTGAGCGATGACAGCCTGCCACTGACTCCCCGTTTGCGGGACACTCTCGAACGGTTCGGCCTTGAGCGCCGGGTGCGTGACTTCGTTGCCGCCATGGAGCGTGGCGAGGCGACCGAAGCCCGTCATGTCCAGGAACAGTTAAATGCGCTGCCAAGGCTTTCCCGCTGGCCTCAGGATCGCTACATCGAAGTCGTTGATGACAGTGGAAACATCACCGAGACCTTTCCGCCGGGTTCGGTTGAAGATGACACCCTGAGCGTCGTCGTCAGCACCACCCAACTGCAAAAGGGCGAGTTGTTGCAGACCGTCATCGACGGACTTTATCCCAAAGAAGTCGAGGCTTTGATCGGTCCGAATGTTGCGTCGGCCGACCGAGGGGCGGAGTTGGCAAAAGTCATTGGAAGGGCCGTCAAGGCGGATAGTCGTTCA
This sequence comes from Pseudomonas sp. GM25, assembly GCF_000282255.1. Classification (NCBI taxonomy): domain Bacteria; kingdom Pseudomonadati; phylum Pseudomonadota; class Gammaproteobacteria; order Pseudomonadales; family Pseudomonadaceae; genus Pseudomonas; species Pseudomonas sp. GM25. The sequence continues at coordinate 36,420 of NZ_AKJQ01000006.1, forward strand.
ACCTTCGACCACCTCTATCGGCGCTATGACCTGACCCTGGACAGTGAGGTGCTCAAGACCAGAGCGGCTTATCCCGACGTACCGACGCGTTACGCACAGGAACTGATCCGTCAGGCTTCGAGTGTCGAACGCGCGCTTCTGCGCACCACCGGACGAGTGCCAATGGGCCTGGCGCAGCGCTTGAGCGAGGCCGCGAACAATGTTCGCCTGGATCGGGCGCTGACCGGGTTCTACCTGGCTGAAGTCCCCAACGCCGATACCGAAAAACTGGCCATCGGCTTGTTGCCGCAACTCGAGGGTTGGGATCCGCAGCTTTACCTGGAACTGCGGGCTCAGTCACTCAAGGGAGACCTGCTTGAGACCCTCGGCAAGAAGCCTCTCACTGCCGGGAACTCGCTCACACTGGTCAGGCTCGACAACGGCTTCGAGGTGTTCGACAGCCAGGCCAGGTCTCTCGGAAAAGCGCTGGGGCCGGACAGTCTCTATCAGTCGATCCTGAAGGGGCTTTCACCTCGTCAGCTGAAGTCCATCGGGCTGGAAGGCATCAACCCCGAGGATGGCTGGCGTCTGCGAAGCAAGTTACTCGACAGTGCATTGGATGAACGGGAAGGATGCAACCGGTTGTTAAGCGGCGAGCGGTTCGAGCCACCGGCCCCCGAGCCGGCATGCAGGCTTTCCGATCCACCCGCTGAAGCCACGCATCATCCGCAACGCCTGTTGCGCAAGGTGAAAAAACTCTACCCCTTGTTTTCCGATATTCAGGCCCGGGAGTTTCTTGATCAGTTGGGCGCAGACCATCTGACACGCGCACTTCGGGTCAGGCAATTGCAGGATGACCTGGCGCGCTTGCGAGAGGTGCTCGATACCTGGATGGACGATGCCGCGGCCATCAAGGCTCAGGGCGGGATATCGACTGAAGTGCGCGAATGCCGGCATCTCGTGGCGTACGAGATCGAAGACAGTTTTCGCCTGCTGGTTTTCCTGCCCGACGAGTATTACCGTCCGGCCTATGGCCTGAAGCTCGATGGCATGCGGTTCGGAAAGCTGCCGATCCTGCCGCCCGGGCTGAGCTTCGATCACGTGAGGCATCTGTCACTGCAAAACATGCAGCTGGACAATGATGTCGCGTATTTCCTCAAAGCCTTCAAAAACCTCGAGACACTTGAGCTGGGTCACAACAGGCTCACCCAGTTACCGGAGGCGGTCACGCTCATGCCGAACCTCAGGCGTTTGGGCCTGATGCACAACCGGCTCCAGCTGACCGAACATGCCCTGGTGAAATTGTCGCGAATGCGCAATTTGCAAAGCCTGGACCTCAGCGAAAATCCTTTGGGGGCGACGGTTGATGTCAGCGGGATGTTCGAACTGTCTGACCTGAGCGTGCGCAATACCCGCACCACGGAACTACCCAAGGGGTTGCACCATTTGCCGAACCTGGATCGGGTAGATCTGCGCGACAATGACATTCGCGATTTACCACAGTGGCTGTTTGAAACACCGCGGCGCTTCAGTGAAACGATCAATCTGCGCAACAACCCGATTTCCGCTCTCAGCAGTACTCATCTGGAGAACTACCGCAAGAAAGTCGGGGTCGGCATGGGGTATCTGGAAAACGATATCGCGCGCCTGGATGAACACCAGGCACGTTCGATCTGGCTGACCGAAACCGGAGGAACGGTGGGTTCCAGGCGGCTGCAAACATGGAACGCGATCAACGACGATCCGATGGCTGAAGGCCTGTTTCATTTGCTGGCGGAGCTGGGCAATACCGCTGACTCCGAGTTCGTGCGAGAGGATATGTCCAGGCGGGTCTGGGCGGTGCTTGAGGCGACGCAGGCCAACGCCGAACTGCGCGAGCAGATTTTCAATCTGGCGGCCAACCCGATCAATTGCACGGATAGCGCAGCGCTGAACTTCAGTCATCTGGAGGTCGCCGTGCATGTGCGCAATGTATTGCGCTTTGCCGGTGAGAGGCAGGTCTCCCCGACGGTCCTGATGAAGCTTGCCCGAAGCTTGTTCCGGCTTGAGCAAATCGACTTGATAGCGGCGGAACACGCCCGGGATCAAGGATCCTCCGACCCTCTGGAAGTGACCCTTGCGTATCGCACGGGGCTGGCACGGGCGTTCGACCTGCCTGGGCAGGCGGCGCATATGCGTTACAGCGAACTGGCTGATGTGACGGGTGATGAATTGATAGCGGCGCTCCACCGAATCCAGACGGCTGAACTGTCCTCCAGCTGGGTGAAGTTTCTGGTTCGCCAGCCGTTCTGGAGTGACTACCTGAAAACCCATTTCGCGCAGCAGTTCGAAGACGCCATTGCCCCTCACCATGAGGAAGTTCAGGCACTGTTCGAAAAAGCTGAGGAGCTCACTTCTGCCGACTACCTGAGTGAAATGGGTCTGTGCACCTCGCGTAAGCAACAGACCGAGAACGCCCTGTTGCAACGCTTGACCCAGCGTATCGCGGAGCAGATCGAGCGGGGCACCTGCATCGTGCCCGGTGACTGACGGCGACCGAACGGTGCGCCCGGTTCACTTGCCGCGAATCAACTGGCGCAGGGCGAAGCGGTTGGGGTGACAAGCCTCGGCCACGGCTCTGGGCAGCGGCAGCGGTTCGTTGTCCAGCCACGCGGCCAGCAGCTCGCCAGACAGTGGCGCGGTGATCAAACCGCGTGAACCGTGACCGCTGTTGACGTACAGGCCGTCCAGCCACGGGCAGGGAATGTCCGGCACTTGCCGGGCATCCTTGCTCAAGGCGCGATAGGCCTCGGTGAAGGCTTCGCGATCGGCGAGCGGGCCGACAATCGGCAGGTAGTCGGGGCTGGTGCAACGGAACGCGGCGCGACCCTCAAGGCTGTCGGTGTCGAGTTCGCCGATGTGCAGGCGCGCGACCAGATCCGTGGAGATCTCTTCGAGCATCGCCAGATTGCCCAGGTGTTCGGCGGTGGTCGGTGTCAGGTCGTCGCTGTTGAAATCGAAACTGGCGCCGAGGGTGTGTTCGCCCAAGCGTGCCGGTGCGACATAACCTTCGGCGCACACGACGGTGCTCAGCGCCTGGCTTTGTGTGGTCTGCGCCAGCCGGGTGATCTGCCCGCGAATGCGCTTGAGGGGCAGGTCGGCACTCTGGGCAAAACGCTTGATTTCGGCAGCACCGGCCAGCACCACGACGGGTGCTGTTGCGATCAATTGTTCACCGTCGAAGGCTTGCCACTGACCATCGATTTTGCGCAGCTCCACGGCTTCCTGATGGGTGAGCAGCGTGACGCCCGGTTGTGCGGATTGCGCCTGACACAGCGCCGGCGGATGCACCCAGCCGCCCTCGGGATAATACAAACCGCCATGGGCCAGACCGATGCCGGCGCGGGCCTGCGCTTCGGGTTGATCGAGCCATTGCAGAAGGTCTTCGGGAAACGCGGCCGCCAGTTGCGCCTGACGCTCACGTTCCTTTTCATTGAACGCCAGTTGCAGCACGCCGCAGTCGTCCCAGTCGGTGCCGCGTTGCAGGGTTTCCAGCAGACGTCGGGTGTAGCCGAAACCGTTGACGATCAGCTGCGACAGTGCGGTGCCGTGGGCGGACAGTTTCAGGTACAGCACGCCTTGCGGGTTGCCCGAAGCTTCCTGGGCCACCGCGTCATGCCGTTCCAGCAGACTGACCTGCCAGCCCCGCGCCGCGAGGCTGGCAGCGGTGGCGCAACCGGCCAGACCGGCGCCGATCACCAATGCCCGTCGCTCACTGCTCAATGGAGCCGGGCGGGCGAACCACGGTTTTTCGGCGGCGGGGGGCTCAACGTCCTCGGGCCAGCCGAGAAATTGGCCGCGCAGGATCTCCCACTTATGGCCGATGCCCGGCGTGCGCTTCATCTTGAAGCCGGCGGCGTTCAGCAGGCGCCGTACCCAACCGGTGCTGGTGAACGTGCTGATGGTCGAACCGGGCGCCGCCAATCTCGCCAGTTCGGCGAACAGTTCGGCAGTCCACATCTCCGGGTTTTTCGCCGGGGCGAAACCGTCGAGAAACCAGGCGTCGATCTGGCCGTCCAGTTGCGGCAACTGCTCCAGTGCATCACCGATCAGCAGCGTCAGGGTCACACGACCGTTATCCAGAACAATGCGCTGGAAACCTTGATGAATTGCCACGTAATGCTTGAGCAACTGGTCGGAGAAATGCTTCAGGTCGGGCCACAACGCCAGCGCCCGCTGCAGGTCGGCAGGGCTCAACGGAAATTTTTCGACGCTGACAAAATGCAGCCGCGCACCGGCCACCGCATGCTGTTCGAACAACTGCCAGGCGCAGAGAAAATTCAGCCCGGTGCCGAAGCCGGTTTCACCGATCACCAGTCGCCCATCCGCCGACAGCGCGGCAAAACGCTCGGCCAGACGGTTCTGTTCGAGGAACACGTAGCGGGTTTCATCCAGCCCCGACTGGTCGGAAAAATACACATCGTCGAACACTCGCGAGCGCGGGCGTCCCTGGTCATCCCAGTCGAGTTGGGCGTGGGGCATTACAGGTTTCATGGCAGGCTCGGCAACGACAAGGCGGCCATTCTAGCCGATCACGCAGGCGGCGCTTGATCCATGGCAAGCCTTGCCGACGATCACTCAAGGACAATCCGCCGCCGGCGGGAATTTCTGTGCCGCGTCAGAGCCCAATCCGCTAGTCTTGCTGAATCCTGGAAGGAGCCGTCCCTATGTTCGAATCCGCTGAAATCGGTCACGCCATCGACAAAGACACCTACGAAGCCGCCGTGCCCGCCCTGCGTGAAGCGTTGCTTGAAGCCCAGTTCGAGTTGCAGCAGCAGAAGCGCTTCCCGGTGATCATTTTGATCAACGGCATCGAAGGCGCCGGCAAGGGCGAGACGGTGAAGTTGCTCAACGAGTGGATGGACCCGCGATTGATCGAAGTGCGCACCTTCGATCAGCAGACTGATGAAGAGCTGGCACGGCCACCGGCCTGGCGTTACTGGCGGATGCTGCCGGCCAAGGGGCGGATGGGGATTTTCTTCGGCAACTGGTACAGCCAGATGCTGCAGGGCCGGGTGCACGGGTTGTTCAAGGATCCACGTCTGGATCAGGCGATTGCCGGCGCCGAGCGCATGGAAAAGATGTTCTGCGATGAAGGCGCGCTGATCTTCAAGTTCTGGTTCCACCTGTCCAAGAAACAGATGAAGGCGCGGCTCAAAGCTTTGGCCGATGACCCGTTGCACAGCTGGCGCATCAGTCCGCTGGACTGGCAGCAATCGCAGACCTACGACAAGTTCGTCAAATACGGCGAGCGCGTGTTACGTCGCACCAGTCGCGATTACGCGCCGTGGCATGTCATCGAGGGTGTCGACCCGTACTACCGCAGCCTGACGGTCGGCAAGATTCTGCTCGAAGGCCTGCAAAACGCGCTGAAGCGTCCCGATGTGCACCCGCACGATGTCAGTGCCCAGCCGCTGGGCTCGTCGGTGGATCAGTTAAATCTGCTCGACAGCCTCAACCTGACTCAGCGTCTGGAAAAGAAAGATTACGAAGAGCAATTGATCACCGAGCAGGCGCGGCTGTCCGGCCTGATGCGTGACAAGCGCATGCGCCGTCATGCGCTGGTGGCGGTGTTTGAAGGTAATGATGCCGCGGGCAAGGGCGGTTCGATTCGTCGAGTGGCGGCGGCGCTCGATCCGCGCCAATACAGCATCGTGCCGATTGCCGCGCCGACCGAAGAGGAACGGGCGCAGCCGTATCTTTGGCGTTTCTGGCGGCACATCCCGGCGCGGGGCAAATTTACCGTGTTCGACCGTTCCTGGTACGGCCGGGTGCTGGTGGAGCGGGTCGAAGGCTTTTGCAGCACCGCCGACTGGATGCGTGCCTATGGCGAAATCAATGACTTCGAGGAGCAACTGGCCGATGCCGGGGTGATCGTGGTCAAGTTCTGGCTGGCGATCGACAAGGACACGCAGATGGAGCGCTTTCAGGAGCGCGAAGAAATCCCGTTCAAGCGTTTCAAGATCACCGAAGACGACTGGCGCAACCGCGACAAGTGGGATGCCTATCGCGCCGCCGTGGGCGACATGGTCGACCGCACCAGCACCGAAATCGCGCCGTGGACCCTGGTCGAGGCCAATGACAAGCGCTGGGCCCGGGTCAAGGTGCTGCGCACGATCAACCGTGCGCTGGAAGATGCTTTCGAGAAGTCCGACAAGCGAGCCAAAAAGCACAAGGACTGAACCGATGGGCCCGCATACGCGAGGTGAATGATTGTCGCGGTCGGCGATTGGGTGGACTTATGCTCGGTCCACTCTCAACCGACTGCAACAATGAGGTATGCCATGCGTGAAGTGGTGATCGTCGACAGCGTACGGACCGGCCTGGCCAAGTCCTTTCGCGGCAAGTTCAACCAGACCCGTCCCGATGACATGGCGGCCCATTGCGTCAATGCGTTGCTCTCGCGCAACGACATCGACCCGGCCAGCGTCGAGGATTGCATCGTCGGCGCCGGCTCCAACGAAGGCGCCCAGGGCTACAACATCGGCCGCAACGTGGCGGTGCTCTCGCAACTGGGCACTGGCACTGCCGGCATGACCCTCAACCGGTTCTGTTCGTCGGGATTGCAGGCGATTGCGATTGCCGCCAACCAGATTGCTTCGGGTTGCAGCGACATCATCGTCGCCGGCGGCGTCGAGTCGATCAGCCTGACCCTGAAAAGCGTCAACACCGATCACTTGATCAACCCGTTGCTCAAGCAGCAGACCCCGGGCATCTACTACACCATGGGCCAGACCGCCGAGGTGGTGGCGCGCCGTTATGGCGTCAGCCGCGAGGCGCAGGATCGTTACTCGCTGCAAAGTCAGATCCGCACCGCTCAGGCGCAGGCAGCCGGCCTGTTCAACGATGAAATCGTGCCGATGGCGGTGAAGTACCGCGTTGAAGACAAAAACAGTGGTGAAGTGCAGATCCTCGACGGCATCGTCGATCACGACGACTGCAACCGCCCGGACACCACCTTTGAAAGCCTCGCCGGGTTGAAACCGGTGTTCGCCGAGGACGGTTCGGTGACCGCCGGCAACTCGTCGCAGTTGTCCGATGGCGCCTCGATGACGCTGGTGATGAGCCTGGAAAAAGCCCTGCAACTGGGGCTCAAGCCGAAAGCGTTTTTCCGTGGGTTCACCGTGGCCGGTTGCGAGCCGGATGAAATGGGCATCGGTCCGGTGTTCTCGGTGCCGAAACTGCTCAAGGCCAAAGGCTTGCAGGTGGCGGATATCGATCTGTGGGAATTGAACGAAGCGTTCGCCTCGCAGTGCCTGTACGCCCGTGATCGTCTGGAAATCGACAACGAGAAGTACAACGTCAACGGCGGCTCGATTTCCATCGGTCACCCGTTCGGCATGACCGGGTCACGCCAGGTCGGGCATCTGGTGCGCGAGTTGCAGCGGCGCAATCTGCGTTACGGGATCGTGACCATGTGCGTGGGCGGCGGGATGGGCGCGACCGGGTTGTTCGAAGCGGTGCGTTAAACCGGCCTGCCGGAATCCATCAATCGCATCCGCGCGATGTACGCGCGGATTTCCTGCTCGGCTTTCTCGGGGCTGTCGAACGGCCCTTCGAGGGTGTTTTCCCGGGTGCTGAAATACAGTTCGCCGTTGACCCGGCACACGCGGTCGCTGCGAAAGTGCGTGGCGGGGGCGGGGTCCTGGGCGCGCATGCCTAACATGACGGGGTCTCCTTGGTGAGTGATGTCCCGGGCTGGATCCAATCAGCTTATGCCTGAACCACTTACCTTGCCCGGGCAGCCGATCAACGGCCCATCGTCAATTTTTTGCTGCGACCTGCACAGTTTCATTTGCGGCTGGAGCGCAACTGTCCCTGTGTCGGGCAGGGTCTGTGCGCCTAGAATGAGCGCTCCTGTCTCTGGCGCTTGGGGTTCTCATGCACGTTTCATCGGGTCGTTGGGTGTACGGCATGTTCCTGGCGTTGTTGACGGCGTTTCTGTGGGGAATCCTGCCGATCAAGCTCAAGCAGGTGCTGGTGGTGATGGACCCGGTCACGGTGACCTGGTTTCGCCTGCTGGTGTCCGGCGGCTGTCTGTTCATTTATCTGGCGGCGACCAAACGCTTGCCGAGTCGCAAGGTGCTCGGGCCGAAGGGCGGCTGGCTGGTGCTGATGGCGGTGCTCGGGCTGGTAGGCAATTACGTGCTTTATCTGATGGGCCTGAACCTGCTCAGCCCCGGCACTGCGCAACTGGTGGTGCAGATGGGGCCGATCATGTTGCTGATCGCCAGTCTGTTCGTGTTCAAGGAGCGCTTCAGTATCGGTCAGGGCATTGGCCTGGCGGTGCTGTTGATCGGGTTTGCACTGTTCTTCAATCAGCGTCTGGCTGAATTGCTCACCTCTTTGTCTGACTACACCGCCGGCGTGTTGCTGGTGCTGTTGGCGTCGACCGTCTGGACCTTCTATGCGCTGGGGCAGAAGCAACTGCTGACGGTATGGAATTCGTTGCAGGTGATGATGGTGATCTACCTGTTTTGCGCCATGTTGCTGACGCCTTGGGTGCATCCGCTCGAAGCGCTGTCACTGAATCCGTTGCAGGGCTGGCTGCTGCTGGCGTGCTGCATGAACACCCTGATCGCCTACGGCGCCTTTGCCGAGGCGCTGGCGCATTGGGAGGCTTCACGGGTCAGCGCGACGCTGGCGATCACGCCGTTGGTGACGTTCGGTGCGGTGGCCGTGGCGGCGGGGGTGTGGCCTGAATATGTGCATGCCGAGCAAATCAATCTGCTGGGGTATGGCGGGGCGGTGCTGGTGGTGCTGGGGTCGGCACTGGTGGCGCTGGGGCCTTCGCTGATTGCCGGGCTCAAGGCCCGGCGGGCGAAACTGTTGGTCGGATGACCTTCCCGTGCCGGGCACGGGAAGGATCGGGATGACTCAACCCTTGGCCCCGGCCTCGATCATGTTCTCCGGCCGCACCCACGCATCGAACTCTTCATCGGTCAGATAACCCAGCTCCAGCGCCGCTTCGCGCAAGGTCTTGCCTTCGCCGTAAGCCTTCTTGGCGATTTCCGCCGACTTGTCGTAGCCGATATGCGGATTCAGCGCCGTCACCAGCATCAAGCCGCGTTCCAGATGTTTCGCCATGACTTCGGCATCCGGTTCCAGCCCGGCAATGCAGTGCTGCTGGAAGTTGCTGCAACCATCGGCCAGCAGGCGGATCGATTGCAGCAGGTTATGGATGATCACCGGTTTGAACACGTTCAGTTGCAGGTGACCCTGGCTGGCGGCGAAACCGATCGCTACGTCGTTGCCCAGCACCTGACAAGCCAGCATCGACAGCGCCTCGCACTGGGTCGGGTTGACCTTGCCGGGCATGATCGAGCTGCCCGGTTCGTTGGCCGGCAGGCGCACTTCGGCAAAACCGGCACGCGGACCGGAACCCAGCAGGCGCAGATCGTTGGCGATTTTCATCAGCGCCACGGCGAGGGTTTTCAGGGCGCCGGAGAGGGTGGTCAGCGGCTCATGACCGGCGAGGGCAGCGAACTTGTTCGGCGCAGTGACGAACGGCAGGCCAGACAGCGCGGCCAATTCAGCAGCAATCGCTTCGCCGAAGCCGTGGGGCGAGTTGAGCCCGGTACCGACGGCGGTGCCGCCCTGTGCCAGTTCGCAGACTGCCGGCAGCGCCGCGCGAATTGCCCGTTCGGCGTAATCCAGCTGCGCTATGAAGCCGGAGAGTTCCTGGCCGAAAGTGATCGGCGTGGCGTCCATCATGTGGGTGCGCCCGGTCTTCACCAGTTTCATGTGCCGCGCCGACAGTTCGGCCAGACCGCCCGACAGCTCGGCGATGGCCGGCAGCAGTTGGGCCTGCACCGCTTGCGCGGTGGCGATGCTCATCGCAGTGGGGAAGCAGTCGTTGGAGCTCTGCGAGCGGTTGACGTGATCGTTGGGGTGCACCGGCGTCTTGCCGCCGCGCGGGTTGCCGGCCAGTTCGTTGGCGCGGCCGGCAATCACTTCGTTGGCGTTCATGTTGCTTTGGGTGCCGCTGCCGGTCTGCCAGACCACCAGCGGGAACTGGTCGTCATGCTGGCCGTCGAGCACTTCGTCGGCGGCCTGTTCGATCAGGCGGGCGATGTCGGCGGGCAGGTCGCCGTTGCGGTCGTTGACCCGGGCCGCGGCTTTTTTAATCAGGGCCAGAGCGTGCAGTACCGGCAATGGCATGCGTTCCTGACCGATGGCGAAGTTGATCAGCGAGCGTTGCGTCTGAGCGCCCCAGTAAGCGTCGTCCGGGACCTCGATCTGGCCCAGGCTGTCGGTTTCGATACGGCTCATCGTGCACACTCCTGTTGGTCTGTTTGCGCAGTTTAGGCCGGTGTCGGCCCCGGTGGTTCCCTCCAGTCGATTGTTGACCGGCAAATCCCCGCCAATCAAGCGCGGCAAGGCCCGGGGGTTGAGCCGCAGCGTTATTCAGGCGCAGAATGGTCGCCCTTGGGGTTTTACCTCGCCTAGCTGAAAAGGAAACTCGATGACTCGTCTTCGTGCCATCTGCACCGCGGTTGCCCTGGTTTGCGCCAGCGGCCAGGTGCTTGCCGATACCGCCAGCCACAACGCCAGTGCCGAAGCTTTCCTGACCCTGGCACACGCTGACAAGCTGGGCACTCCGGTGTACATGCAGGTTCAGCAGATGTTCGCCCAGCGTTTTGAACAGACCAAGGCGCCGGAATCCAAGAAAGCCGTTCTGGATACCTATCAGGCAAAGGCCAACGCCGCTCTGGACCAGGCCATTGGCTGGAACAAGCTGAAACCGGACATGGTCAAGCTCTACACCAGCAACTTCAGCGAATCCGAGCTCAAAGACCTGGTCGCGTTCTACCAGTCGCCACTGGGCAAGAAAGTCCTGGAAAAAATGCCGCAGCTGACTCAACAATCGGCCCAGATGACCCAGGCCAAGCTGGAAAGCGCCGTACCGGTGGTCAACAAGCTGCTGGACGACATGACCAACGAGCTGGCACCGAAAGGCGCGGCTCCGGCCAAGAAGAAGTAAGCGGAGTTCGTGATGACCATGCAACAACGCATCGAATCGACGCTGGCGCTGCTTCAGCCTGAGCATCTGCAAGTGCTGGACGAAAGCCACATGCACAGTCGCGGGTTGCAGACCCACTTCAAGGCAGTGGTGGTCAGTGCGCAGTTCGAAGGTCTGAACCGGGTCAAGCGCCACCAGAAAGTCTACGGCACGCTCGGTGAGCTGATGGGCGAGTTCCATGCGTTGGCGCTGCACACCTACACCCCGCAGGAATGGGCAGAGACAGGCGTCGCTCCGGCGTCGCCGACCTGTGCCGGCGGCAGCAAGCATTGAGCCTTGCAGCAATGGACTGAGGTTTTTTGCTAGAATCCGCAACGCGCCGCTCACCCGGCGCGTTTTTTTTCGCATCCGGTTCACCCTTTACGAGGGTAGCCACCTGGAGAAATACCCATGACACAACCGATTGTCGTGGCGGCACTGTACAAGTTCGTCACCCTCGAAGATTACGTCAACCTGCGCGAGCCGCTGCTGCAAGCGATGGTCGACAACGGCATCAAAGGCACCCTGCTGATCGCCGAAGAAGGCATCAACGGCACGGTTTCCGGCAGCCGCGAAGGCATCGACGGCCTGCTGGCCTGGCTGCGCAACGATCCGCGCATGGTCGATATCGATCACAAGGAATCGTACTGCGACGAGCAGCCGTTCTATCGCACCAAGGTCAAGCTCAAAAAAGAGATCGTGACGCTGGGCGTCGAAGGCGTCGACCCGAACAAGAAGGTCGGCACCTACGTCGAACCGCAGGACTGGAACGCGCTGATCAGCGATCCGGAAGTGCTGCTGATCGATACCCGCAACGATTACGAAGTGTCGATCGGCACCTTCGAAGGCGCCATCGATCCGAAAACCACCAGTTTTCGCGAATTCCCCGACTACATCAAAGAACACTTCGATCCGGCCGTGCACAAGAAGGTCGCGATGTTCTGCACCGGCGGCATTCGCTGCGAAAAAGCCTCGAGCTACATGCTTGGCGAAGGTTTCGAAGAGGTTTACCACCTCAAGGGCGGCATCCTGAAGTACCTCGAAGAGGTGCCGCAGGAAGAGACCAAATGGCAGGGCGACTGCTTTGTCTTCGACAACCGCGTGACCGTACGCCATGACCTGAGTGAAGGCGACTACGATCAGTGCCATGCCTGCCGCACCCCGGTCAGCGTAGAAGATCGCGCTTCTGAGCATTACGTGGCCGGCATCAGCTGCCCGCACTGCTGGGACACTCTGAGCGAGAAGACCCGCCGCAGCGCAATCGACCGCCAGAAACAGATCGAACTGGCAAAAGCGCGCAACATGCCGCACCCGATCGGCTACAACTATAAGCAAGCATCCACCGAGGCTTAATCATGTCTGCACGCCTGCTCTATGTGATGGATCCGATGTGTTCGTGGTGCTGGGGATTTGCCCCGGTCGCCAAGGCATTGGTGGAGCAGGCGCAGGCAGCCGGGGTGGAACTGCACCTGGTGGTCGGCGGGTTGCGCACCGGCAGTGGTGCGGCGCTGGAGCCGACTACCCGGCGCTACATTCTCGAACACTGGCAGGCGGTCACCGAGGCCACCGGCCAGCCGTTCAAGCTGGAAGGCGCGTTGCCGGAAGGCTTTGTCTACGACACCGAGCCAGCCTGCCGGGCCATCGTCACCGCGCGCAGTCTGGCACCGGATTGCGCGTGGAAACTGGTCGGGTTGATCCAGCACGCGTTTTACGCCGAAGGTCGCGATGTCACTCAGGCCAGCGTTCTGGTGGAGCTGGCGGAGCAGGCCGGCGTCCCGCGCATCGAATTTGCTGCCCTGTTTGATCATGCCGATCAACACAAGGCGACCCAGGCCGATTTCAGTTGGGTGCAGGATCTGGGCATCGCCGGATTCCCGACCCTGCTCGCCGAGCGCAACGGCCAACTGGCGTTGCTGACCAACGGCTACCAGCCGCTCAGTGACCTGTCGCCGTTGCTCGGTCGATGGCTGGAGCGCGCGGCCTGTGTCTGACCCGGCCGATGACACGCCAGCCGTCAAGCGTGTCGACCGGCTGAGCTGGGCTGAAGTCCGGCGACTGGCACTTCATCACAAAAAATCCCTGTGGATCGCCAACGGCGTGGCCGTACTGGCGACGCTGTGCAGCGTGCCGATTCCGCTCCTGTTGCCGTTGCTGGTGGACGAAGTCCTGCTCGGCCACGGCGATGCCGCGCTGAAAGTCATGAACCATGTGCTGCCCTCGATGTGGCAGCAGGCGGCGGGTTACATCGGCCTGATGCTGGTGGTGACGCTGACCCTGCGCTGCAGCGCCCTGTGTTTTGGCGTGTTGCAGGCGCGGTTGTTTGCGCGGCTGGCCAAGGACATCGTATATCGCATTCGCGTGCGTTTGATTGAACGACTCAAACGGATCTCCCTCGGCGAATACGAAAGCCTGGGCAGTGGCACGGTCACCACGCACCTGGTCACCGACCTCGATACCCTCGACAAGTTTGTCGGCGAAACCCTCAGCCGTTTTCTGGTGGCGATGCTGACCCTGGTCGGCACTGCCAGCATCCTGATGTGGATGCACTGGAAACTGGCGCTGCTGATCCTGCTGTTCAACCCGCTGGTGATCTACGCCACGGTGCAGTTGGGCAAACGGGTCAAGCACCTGAAGAAACTGGAGAACGACAGCACCTCGCGCTTCACCCAGGCGCTGAGCGAAACCCTCGATGCGATCCAGGAGGTGCGCGCCGGCAACCGCCAGGGCTTCTTCCTCGGACGGCTGGGTTTGCGCGCGCAGGAAGTGCGCAACTATGCGGTCAATTCGCAGTGGAAGACCGACGCCTCGAACCGCGCCAGTGGTCTGCTGTTCCAGTTCGGCATCGACATTTTCCGCGCAGCGGCGATGCTCACGGTGCTGTTCTCCGACTTGTCGATCGGCCAGATGCTCGCGGTGTTCAGCTACCTGTGGTTCATGATCGGCCCGGTCGAACAACTGCTGAACCTGCAATACGCCTATTACGCGGCGGGCGGTGCGCTGTCGCGGATCAACGAACTGCTGGCCCGCGCCGACGAGCCGCAATACCCCGGCGGCGTCGACCCGTTCAAGGGCCGCGATACCGTCGCGATTCAGGTGCAGGGTCTGAGCTTCGGTTACGGCGACGAACTGGTGCTGGATCAGTTGAACCTGTCCATCGCCCCCGGGGAGAAAGTGGCGATTGTCGGCGCCAGCGGTGGCGGCAAAAGTACCCTCGTGCAATTGCTGCTGGGCCTGTACACACCGTTGGCCGGGACGATCCGTTTCGGCGGATCGTCCCAGCAGGAGATCGGCCTGGAAACGGTTCGGGAAAATGTCGCGGTGGTGCTGCAACATCCGGCGCTGTTCAACGACACCGTGCGCGCCAACCTGACCATGGGCCGTACCCGCAGCGATGAAGCCTGCTGGCAGGCACTGGAAATCGCCCAGCTCGAACCCACCATCCGCGCCTTGCCGGACGGGCTGGACAGCATCGTCGGCCGCTCCGGCGTGCGTCTGTCCGGCGGTCAGCGGCAACGTCTGGCCATCGCCCGGATGATCCTCGCCGAGCCGAAAGTGGTGATCCTCGACGAGGCGACGTCAGCCCTCGATGCCGCCACCGAATACAACCTGCACCAGGCCATGGCGCGCTTTCTCCATGGCCGCACCACGTTGATCATCGCCCACCGCCTGTCAGCGGTGAAGCAGGCAGATCGGGTGCTGGTGTTCGATGGCGGGCAAGTGGCCGAAGACGGCGACCACCAGCAACTGATTGCCGATGGCGGGTTGTACGCCAAGCTTTATGGGCATTTGCAGAGGTTGTAGATCATTTCCATAGCACCTCCAGTGCGTTGGCCGTGCCGTCGTAGCCAAACTCTTTGACGATCACTGAACAACTGGTGCATGGAGGCATGGTTGTAGCCACGTCGACCGAAGCGATCATGTGGTTTTCGGGGTATTTCTTGCGAAGCACACTGATCAGTTTGGCCTCGCTGTCCAGAGAGGTCGGCCGACGGGTCAGCGCAGGCGTGTAGGTGTCGATGTCCTTTATCGTATGGGGAATCGCCACCAATTGCCCTTTGCTCGAGACTTCCAGTGAGGTTCTGTTGAAGGGCTTGTCGAAGTCGATGTTGAAGTAGGTGGTGTCGCCGATAATCACTTTGTCCGGCGCGAATGGAGGCTTGAACAAAGGCAGTTCCCCGGTCAGTCCTTGCGCTCCGGAAACGCTGACGTAAACCTCGCGCTTGCCGGTCGAAGTCACGATGTCGGCGTAGGCGATGTTTCTCGGATTCTGTCCCTGTAAACGAGACGGGAGCAGCGCCTGCAACTTGTCCATTGTCCGATTGATTTTCAGGTCGGCGCTTTGTTGGATATTGATGGTTTTCTCGCAAAACAGCGTATCGAAGATATCGGCGGTTCGTTGGCGAAAGCTGTCTGAAGCATCCCTGCTACGTGACCAGGATGCTGCACCGTCCGGCAGCCGGCTGACGATCATGCGTGTGGAATGATCGAACAACACCGCTTCACCGGGGCTGGTATCGACTTTAAGCAGTTTGAGCGTGTCGGGCGGGTTCGCATGGCCACCAATGCGAATAGCAATTTTCTCCATGGTTTCGAGGGCGCGTTCTACGGCTGGAATACCGTAGATTCTCGCCATGTTGTTGGCGTTGAGAGACCCGGTGTACACCGTCATCAGCTCACCCTTCAGATTGGCAGGCAGGGTATTGGCCTTGCGCAGCGTCAACCGAGTGGTGAGGCTCTGACCTTTGGGCAGTTCGGCGACGTAGAAGGATCCGGCGTCCAGTCGGGTGAACACATAGTGCCTTGAGTCGTCGATAGCGGGGACGATGATGGCGCCGGTCTCGAAGGTGTCGAACTGATTCCGGGTGCCGAAGGGAATATCCACTTTGATCCTCCCGTAAATCCCTTTTTGAAACGCTATCGCCGCCGGGTGTCTGCTTTTCTTTTTCAGGGATTTGAGCAGCATCGCTCGACCCGCTGTGGCCGGGGTGTAAATGCTGTCCCCGAACCAGGGTGCCCAGCCTTTATCCGTATCGTAAGTGCCGTTGGCTGGCGTGGGGGCCGGATTGCGGGTGACATAGCTCGTTTTACAGGCGTCCGACCCCGGCATGCGCCGCACCCTGCAGGGCAGGGCTTTGAGTAGCGACTGATCATCGATCAGGTCGGCGCGGCGCAGTTGGTTGCCGTCCGGTCGATAAGGGATGTCATCAATCAGCAGCGTGGTTCGACCATCGACCTCAAGCATTTCACGAACGTGGGCGTGTTCCGGAACTTGCGCAACGACGTGGGTTTCGCTCGGGGGCAATGTCTTGAAGCCGGATCGACCTTGCGCGAGATTTTTGCCGTTGTTGCGCAGGCGCGGGCCGTAGGGCAGGGAGGTCATCGGGTCGACCAGATGAAAGCGTTCCAGTCCCGAAGAGTCTGTATGGCGCAGGAGTACATCATCAATACCGTTGACCGTCGCGAGCTGATCACCGTTCGTCAGCGGCTTCCAGTCCCCGGGATCGATGGCTTGTGGCAGATTCTGGACCAGGCGGAAGCCATCGGCCTTTCCCGTCAGTTTTCTGATGCCGACAACGCTCATTCCGCCGATGAAGAGCAGCCCTTTTCCGGCACCGCTTCCCAGACCCTTGAGCAGCGAGGGAATGCCGTCCAGTGGGTTGAGGTTCGCCAGTGAGCGGGTGAGGAGATGGCGGGCCAATGTCGAAAACGGCGGCAGCGTTGCATTGACGACCATGCGAGTGGTGCCGGCAGCGGCGCGGAGCAGGCGCACCGAACCCGAGATGAATTTGCCGATCGGGCAAAGGAACGAAGCCAGGTCGAACAGGAGTCCGACCCCGGCCAGGGCTTTGCTTTTGACATCGTCGGAGAGCAGGTCCTCGATGCTGCCCCAGAAAGGAACGAACCCTTTGACGATCGTCACGAATACTTCCAGCCGTTTCTCGATCTTCGCCCTGTGCCGGTCGAAGATTGTCATGCCTCGGGCTTGCTGGCGCAGGTGTTCTTCATCGACGTAGAGGTAGTTTGTCGCGATGTAGTTGGCCAGTGCGTCCAGTCGTGATGTCAGCGTCGCAGCATCGGTCCCGGTATCCACGGAGGCTGCGGCTATAGTGCCCACGGTGTCGAGGTAGCCGATGTAGGCCCCCCGGGCGGCAGGTGTCCTGCCGTGGAGATGGGCCGACCAGTCGAGCAGCAACGAAGTACTGATGTCACGCTCGGGTGAATAGGTTTGCCCGGGGATGGTGGCGTGCAAGGCAAACTCGGTCCGAACGCCATTGACGGTTGAAAACCTCAAGGTGGGTCGAAGGCGAATGACACCGGCACTCGGGATCAGCTCGTAGTAGGCAATATTTCCCTGGTGGGTCACTTTTATAACGAAGCCCTTCCTGGCCCGGGTCAGATCCGGCGGTTCGTTGGGTACTGATTTTCGACGCATCCCCAACAACTCGATTTCACCCATTGCCAATGCCTGGCGTTCGCTCGCTGGCAGTGAAGTCAGCAAGCTGGCGATCAAGGTCTGATAGGGCGGCCTGATCGTCGCCAGATATTGGTTGAAGGCGCTTTCAAACTGCGCATTGATATCCGGCAAGGACTTGCCGGCCCAACTGTAGTCATCTGCATTTACCCGTTCATAACCACCCCGCGAGTTTTCACGCTCGGCGTAGAGGACGCGCTGCTCATCCAGCCGGAGTGCTGTGGTAGATCGCGTTGTGCCGTCGGGCATGGAGACAATCCATCGCTTTTCGCCATCGAGCTGGCCGTCTGCATAGACATCCAGAAAGTCGTGGCCCTGCTGATTCTTCTGGTCCAGTGGTGCTCTTGAATGACTATGGCTCGGATCGGCAGACATCAACTTGCGTCCGTCCTTGTTGAATGTAAAACCACTGAACCGGTCAGCCAGCACGTCCCTGGCCATCTGTATCCGGTCAGGCGGGGTTGAATCCAGCGTCATCACGGCCTTGTTCAGGTTTTCGCTTTGTTCTTCCAGCGCAGTCAGCGCTCGCTTGATGTCTTCCTGATCGTGACCGGATGCCGCTCGCGCCGGGATGACGCCAGTGCACACCGCCCATTCAAGGGCGGGGCCTATTCGCAGTCGTGCAATTGTTTCCAGCTCTGCGGGGGAGGCGCCAGCACTGCGTTCCAGAGCCAGACTGACCAATTGCTGGAAAGACAAGGGTTGCGACTGATCCAGGCCAAGCACCTCGGCCAGCAGCACGCCGTGCATGAAGTTCACCCACACGATCGACGTCTTGTAACGAAGCTCGGGCGGGATATCGCGCACGGCAAAGTCTTTCGACAGGCGATGTTGAAACACCTGGGCCAGCAGGATCGCCTCTTTGGTAGTGGCAACCCGTCGGGTACGCAGCAAATGCTGTTCGAAATCGCGGCGCAGGGTCTGGTAGCTTTTGCCCCAGTGAGCAGGGTCTTGCCAGTGGAATCCGGCGAGCTCCTGCGACTCGTCGGGAGACGGCGCATGCAAATGCAGGCAGATGGCTTTGCATGACAACTGATAGCGCACGGACGACGGCGTCTGTTCGCCGGGGGATGCACCGAACCATTTGAGCCTTTTCAGCAGCCGTTCTGTCAGGTCCAGTGATTCGGGGGAATTCAGTACTCGCTGGAGGAAAACCGAAGGGGTCGCGCGCAGTTCATCCGTGTCGGCGAGCCGCAGGATATCGCCACTCAAATGACGGATCAGCGAAGGTTTGCCGATCAAAAAGGTTTTGACCGTGTCGAGCATTCGTTCATTGATGCGTTGTGCCAGGTACTGTTCGAGGCTCATGGCGGGTGTAATAGCCGGTGTTGCGACTCGGGCTGCCTTGAACCTTTTGCGGTCCCGGCCGGTCGGTTGGGGAATCAGGGATTCGATATCCGGGCCGGTATCCAGTCCAAGCGCCTCGATGGCGCTGGTTTCTGCGGTTGTCGATAGATCGGTTGAAGCCGAAGACGTCGAGGGCATGTCACACTCCTTGTGAAGGCATTCCCGTTACAGAGGGGGGAGACCTGAAGTGCCCAGTAAATCGATGCCGCCAGCGACCGTGGCTGTACATATGTCTATCCGGCGTTTGTCCTGAACTGAGGCGGATCCGCCGCTTGCCGGAAACCCGAACGCCTCCTAGTCTTTGGGGGTTGGTCTGATAGAGACGGACAATCAGGCAGTGACCACGCAAGGAACTCCATGAAGCAAAAGCGGACTCTCGGAACGCCTCGGTTGCTGGGCATCGTCTGGCCATTTATCGCCGTCGTGTTGTTTCAAGCCTTGTTGGGGGGCGTGAGTCTTTACGTCCTGTCGGCCGTTCGCGGCTATGTCGCTGGTGAAAGCCTTTGGTCCAAGGGCCAGAAAGACGCGATCTATTACCTCAATCTCTACGCGGACAGTCGCGACGAGGCGATTTACCTTAAATACCAGAACGCCATTGCCGTGCCTCAGGGCGGCCATCAATTGCGCCTGGCGCTGGACAAGCAACCGCCCGACCTGCAGGCGGCGCGGGAGGGCATTCTCAAGGGCGGCAACCACCCGGATGATGTTTCCAGCCTGATCTGGCTGTATCTGAACTTTCGTCATTTCAGTTATCTGGAAACCGCCATCGACCGCTGGACGCTGGGCGACGCCTATCTGGTGGAACTCGACGGCGTGGCGCAGGAGATGCATCAACGTATCACTGCCAATGCCGCCACCGAGGCTGATATCCACCGCTGGAAAGACCGGATCTTTGCAATCAATGACGGCGTGACCCCGGCCGCCAAGGCGTTCAGCGATGCCTTGGGTGAAGGCTCGCGGATGATTCTGCGGCTGCTGCTGTTCACCAACCTCGCCACCGCGCTGGGCCTGATCGTGCTGGCGCTGCTGCGTACCCGCAAGTTGCTCAAGCAACGGCATGCCTTCGCCGAAGCGCTGCAACTGGAAAAGGATCGGGCCCACGTCACCCTGCACTCGATTGGCGATGGGGTGATCACCACCGATGTCAGCGGGGCGATCGACTACATGAACCCGGCGGCCGAGGCGTTGACTCACTGGAAGGCCGAGCAGGCTGCCGGTCTGCCGTTGGCGGCGTTGTTCAACTTGCTGGATGACAACGCCCAGACCGAAGGGCTGACCCTGATCGAACACATTCTCAGCGGCCAGCTCACCGGCGGCAGCGAACACTCGAAGCTGATTCAGCGGCTGGACGGCAGCACCGTGTCGGTGACCCTGGTCGGCGCGCCGATCCGCAATGCCGGCAAGGTCAGCGGTACGGTGCTGGTGCTGCATGACATGACCCAGGAGCGGCAATACATCGCCAATCTGTCGTGGCAGGCCACCCACGATGCGCTGACCGGCCTGGCCAACCGTCGCGAATTCGAATACCGCCTCGAACAGGCCCTGCATAACCTGACGCGGCAGGCCGGGCGACATGCGCTGATGTTCCTCGATCTCGATCAGTTCAAGCTGGTCAACGACACCTGCGGGCACGCGGCAGGCGATGAGTTGCTGCGTCATATCTGCGCGTTGCTGCAATCGGGCTTGCGTGAGGGCGACACCCTGGCGCGGCTGGGCGGCGATGAATTCGGGATCCTGCTGGAGAACTGCGCACCGGAGGCGGCCGAGAAGATCGCCGAGAGCTTGCGCCAGACCGTACAGAACCTGCATTTCGTCTGGAAGGGACGGCCGTTCCTGACCACCGTCAGCATTGGTCTGGTGCACGTCGCACAGAATCCGACCACCCTCGAAGCCTCGCTGCGGGCCGCCGACATGGCCTGCTACATGGCCAAGGAAAAGGGCCGCAACCGGGTGCAGGTCTACCATGCCGACGACTCGGAACTGTCCCTGCGTTTCGGCGAAATGGCCTGGGTGCAGCGCCTGCACATGGCCCTAGAGGAAAACCGGTTCTGTCTCTACGCCCAGGAAATCGCCCCACTGGGTTCGGTTGCCGGTGGCACCCGCGGACACATCGAAATTCTGCTGCGTCTGCATGACGAAGCGGGCCGGATGATTCTGCCGGACAGTTTCATACCGGCGGCAGAACGTTACGGTTTGATGACGTCGCTGGATCGCTGGGTTGTGCAGAATGTATTTAAGGTAATTGCCCAATGTATTAACGAAGAGTGCGAAGGCCCTCTGGCAATGTGTGCGATTAATCTTTCAGGCATTACTATCGGAGATGACGCGTTTTTGCACTTTCTACGCGAGCAGTTTGATAACTATGGCGTACCGCCTGAAATGATTTGTTTTGAAATTACAGAAACCAGTGCCATTGCAAATCTCGGGAGTGCAATCAGATTTATTAATGAACTCAAAGGCTTGGGTTGTTATTTCTCACTCGATGACTTTTGTGCCGGAATGTCTTCATTCGCTTATCTGAAACATTTGCCTGTAGACTTCCTGAAGATCGACGGGAGTTTCGTAAAGGATATGCTGGACGACCCGATTAACCGTGCAATGGTCGAAGTGATCAATCACATCGGGCATGTCATGGGTAAGCAGACAATTGCCGAGTTTGTCGAAACAGCGCAGATCGAGCAGGCATTGCTTGAAATCGGCGTGGATTACGCTCAGGGTTATGTTGTGGAGCGTCCGCAGTTGTTTACCTGTGACAGTTTGCAAAGTCGGCCCGCCAGACCGCAGCCGTTGTTATTCAAGGCGCCTGGCACGTTCCGTTGAAGTCTCTTGCCGATCCGTACAATCACAAATCAAAAGGAGCCGAACAGTGATCGACACATTCAACCGAACCGGACCACTCATGGAAGCTGCAAGTTATCCCGCCTGGGCGCAACAGTTGATCCAGGATTGCAGCGAGAGCAAACGCCGGGTTGTCGAACATGAACTTTATCTGCGCATGCGTGATAACAAGCTCAGCGCCAAAACCATGCGCCAGTACCTGATCGGGGGCTGGCCCGTCGTTGAGCAATTCGCGTTGTACATGGCGCAGAATCTCACCAAGACCAAATTCGCCCGTCATCCGGGTGAAGACATGGCGCGGCGCTGGTTGATGCGCAACATTCGCGTCGAACTCAACCACGCCGATTACTGGCTGCACTGGAGCCGGGCCCATGGGGTGAGCCTGGAAGACCTGCAAGCGCAGCAAGTGCCACCGGAGTTGCACGCCCTGAGCCACTGGTGCTGGCACACCAGTTCGGCGGATTCACTGATCGTGGCCATCGCGGCCACCAACTACGCCATCGAAGGCGCGACCGGGGAGTGGTCGGCGCTGGTGTGTTCGACGGGGGTCTACGCCGCGGCCTTCCCTGAGGAAGATCGAAAGCGGGCCATGAAGTGGCTGAAGATGCACGCCCAGTACGATGATGCCCATCCGTGGGAGGCGCTGGAGATCATCTGCACCCTGGCCGGGTTGAACCCGAGCAAAGCCTTGCAGGCGGAGCTGCGACAGGCGATCTGCAAGAGTTACGACTACATGTACTTGTTCCTCGAGCGCTGCATGCAGCTTGAGTTGTCGGAGCGGGTGTTAGTCGGGCGTGAACGTCGGGCGCTGGTCGAAAGCTGATTTCGGCGACATCCATAAAAAAACGGGAGCCTTGGCTCCCGTTTTTTGTTGGCGGAAAATAGTCAGCCCGCCATGGTCAGGCGATTGCGGCCCTCGCGCTTGGCGACATACAGCGCGCTGTCGGCGCGGCGCAGCAGGCTGTCGGCGGATTCGCCCGGTAGCAGGGTCGAGCAGCCGAGGCTCACGGTCAGTTCGATCAATTGGTTATTGGCGTAGTAATCCTGGGCCTGTGCTGCCTGACGCAGGCGCTCACCAACCATGGCGGCCGCATCGCGCCCGGTGTTGGACAGCAGGATCAGAAACTCTTCCCCGCCATAACGGAACACCATGTCGACATTGCGCAACTGGCCCTTGATCGATGCCGCCACGGCTTTGAGCACGTCGTCGCCGGCGCTGTGACCATGGAGGTCGTTGACCTGTTTGAAATGGTCGATGTCCAGCATCAGCAACGACAGCGGTTGCAGGTGCCGGCGGGACATCTCGATCTCGCGCAGCAGCGTCTGCTCCATGGCAATGCGGTTGCCGGCACCGGTCAGCGGATCACGCAGCGCGCTTTGCGTGGCTGCGCGGTACAGCAGCGCATTGCGCATCGGATACAACAGGGCCGACAACAGTGATTCGAGATTGCCCAGTTCCTGTTCGCTGAAGCGCTGGTTACGGCGGAACACCAACTCACCCATGTGCTCACCTTCGTGGCTGAGGCTGTAGCTGGCCGAGTGGTGGCCGCGGGCACCGAACTCCAGGCGCAGGTCGCTGCCGTTGTGCACGTAGGTCAAGGCGTCCAGCGGCACCAGGCGCTGAACTTCGCGGAAAAACAGACCGAGGATGCGTTGAGGCTCAAGGCTGGTTTGCAGTTGCAGGCTCATTTGCTGGCGCAATTGCGCCAGGCTGACAGGTCGCGCCAGGAGAGGTGGCTGCTGACCAAAGCCCAGGCGTTGCAATTTGGCACTGTCGAAGTCAATTGCAGTGGTCTGGGAGGGTGATTTCATATGGCGTGAGCCCCTAAGCAGTAAGTCTGTCTTACAGGCTGGGTGAGAGCGGCTATGGGCTGCGCGTCATACTGATCCATCAGTCCCGTAGGACATTTGGCGTAAGTTTAGTCTGCCCGATGACGATTAGTCAGCTATCGAATCAGGCCTTGCCCGACTGCCTTCACACGGCGTGCTTTGAGGAAATGTAGAGCGAAAGTCGTGCCATACGGTTCATATTTTATTAAAACCGTTTTGAATCAATGACTTGAAATTTTTGCGGAAGGAGGTGCGGTGGTTATTTGACTGAATTCGCCGTGCTCAAAGCGGCAATTGCATGCCGCGACGGTATTCCGCCACGGCAACAAATGCGACGTATGGCATTACTGGGCGTTGAAGGCCTGGCCATTGATACCGGTGCTGTCCGGGCCCATCAGGTACAGATAGACCGGCATGATCTCTTCCGGAGTCGGGTTGTTCAGCGGGTTTTCACCCGGGTATGCCTGGGCGCGCATGCTGGTGCGGGTGGCGCCCGGGTTGATGCTGTTGGAGCGCACCGGAGCGACGTTTTCGACTTCGTCGGCGAGGGTTTGCATCAGGCCTTCGGTGGCGAACTTCGACACGCCATAGGCGCCCCAGTAAGCGCGGCCCTTGCGCCCGACGCTGCTGGAGGTGAACACCACCGAGGCGTCCTGCGACAGTTTGAGCAGCGGCAGCAGCGTGCTGGTCAGCATGAACATCGCGTTGACGTTGACCTGCATGACGCGCATGAAGTTCTCACCCGACAACTGCTCGATCGGCGTGCGCGGGCCGATGATCGAGGCGTTGTGCAGCAGGCCGTCGAGGTGGCCGAACTCGGTCTCGATCATCGCCGCCAGCTCATCGTATTGATGGGGCAGGGCGGTTTCGAGGTTGAACGGGATCACGGCCGGCTGCGGATGCCCGGCCGCTTCGATCTCGTCGTAGACCTGGGTCAGGTTGGCTTCGGTCTTGCCCAGCAGCAGCACGGTCGCGCCATGGGCGGCGTAGGTCTTGGCGGCAGCGGCGCCGATGCCGCGACCGGCACCGGTGACCAGAATGACCCGATCCTTGAGCAATTCGGGGCGAGCGGAGTAATCAAACATAAGAAACCTCTAATCCATTAACTTCTGATCGTTCCCGCGTCTTGCCCGGGAATGCAGCGATGGTCGCTTTGCAGCACCACTCAGCAACTGCACAGCGCGTTGTCGAGCACCTTGCGCAACTCCAGCGGATGATCCACCACCACGTCCGCGCCCCAGTGCCGAGGGTTGTCGTCGGGGTGAATGTAGCCATAGGTCACGGCAGCGGTTTTGGTGCCGGCGTCACGGCCGGATTCGATATCGCGCAGATCATCGCCAATAAACAGAACGGTCGACGGATCCAGATCAAGCATCTTGCAGGCAAGGGTCAGCATCTCGGGATCCGGCTTGCTGTTCTTCACGTGATCCGGGCAGATCAGCAGCGCCGAGCGCTCGGCCAGCCCCAGTTGCTGCATGATCGGCTCGGCGAAGCGCAGCGGCTTGTTGGTGACCACGCCCCAGATCAGATGGGCTTTCTCGATGTCGGCCAGCAATTCGCCCATGCCGTCGAACAGCTTGCTGTGCACGGCGCAACCGACGAGATAGCGCTCGAGGAACTCCAGACGCAATTCCTCGAAGCCCGGCGACTCCGGATCCATCGAGAACGTCACCGCGACCATGGCCTTGGCGCCGCCGGAGATTTCATCGCGAATGTGTTTGTCGTTCATTGGCGGCAAGCCACGATCCGCGCGCATCGCCTGGCAGATGGCGATGAAGTCCGGCGCGGTGTCGAGCAGAGTGCCGTCCATGTCGAAAAGGACTGCTCTGATGGCCATCGGCTTACTCCTCGCGCAGGGTCTGGATCATGTAGTTGACGTCAACGTCCGCCGCCAGTTTGTAGTGCTTGGTCAGCGGGTTGTAGGTCAGGCCGATGATGTCCTTGACGGTCAGGCCGGCCATGCGGCTCCAGGCACCCAGCTCGGACGGGCGGATGAATTTCTTGAAGTCGTGGGTGCCGCGCGGCAGCAGCTTCATGATGTATTCGGCGCCGACGATGGCGAACAAGTACGCCTTCGGGTTGCGGTTGATGGTGGAGAAGAATACCTGGCCGCCGGGCTTGACCATGCGGAAGCAGGCGCGGATCACCGAGGACGGGTCCGGTACGTGTTCGAGCATTTCCAGGCAAGTGACGACGTCGAACTGCTCGGGCATTTCTTCGGCCAGGGCTTCGGCGGTGATCTGGCGGTATTCGACGTTCACGCCGGATTCCAGCTGATGCAGCTGCGCGACCGCCAGTGGCGCCTCGCCCATGTCGATGCCGGTCACGGTTGCGCCGCGCTGGGCCATGGCTTCGCTGAGAATGCCGCCGCCGCAACCGACGTCGAGGACCTTTTTGCCAGCCAGGTTGACGCGCTCGTCAATCCAGTTGACCCGCAGCGGGTTGATGTCGTGCAGCGGTTTGAACTCGCTTTCGCGGTCCCACCAGCGATGGGCCAGGGCTTCGAATTTGGCGATTTCGGCGTGGTCGACGTTGCTCATGATTCAATCCTCTAAAACTTGAAAAAGGCTGTAGCCCCGGAGTTTGCCCCAGGGTGTTTACGATTCGGTGTGGCCGCTGATGCGTCGGCCCCAGGCCCGGGCGGTTTCGCCGAGCTGTTGTTCGTCCAGTCGGGTCAGGCGGCGGTCGTCGAGCAACTGCTTGCCGGCGACCCACAGGTGTTTCACGCAGTCGCGACCGGTGGCGTATATAAGCTGCGAAACCGGGTCATAGACCGGTTGTTGCGCAAGACCGGACAGGTCGAAGGCGACGATGTCGGCTGCCTTGCCGAGCTCCAGCGAGCCGGTCTCGGCTTCGATCCCCAGGGCTCGCGCGCCGTTCAGCGTGGCCATGCGCAGCGCCCGGTGGGCGTCCAGCGCGGTGGCCGAGCCGGCGACGGCTTTGGCCAGCAGGGCGGCAGTGCGGGTTTCACCCAGCAGGTCCAGGTCATTGTTGCTCGCCGCGCCATCGGTGCCGACCGCGACGTTGACCCCGGCCTGCCACAGGCGCTCCACCGGGCAGAAGCCGCTGGCCAGCTTCAGGTTCGACTCCGGGCAATGGATCACACTGGTGTTGCTTTCTACCAGCAACGCCAGGTCGTCATCGCTGATCTGGGTCATGTGCACGGCCTGGAAGCGCGGGCCCAGCAGACCGAGACGACCGAGGCGGGCCAGCGGGCGTTCGCCGCGCTGTTCGACCGCTTGCTGCACTTCGAACGCGGTTTCGTGGACGTGCATGTGGATCGACGCATCCAGCTCTTCGGCGATCACGCGGATTTTTTCCAGGTTCTCGTCGCCCACGGTGTAGGGTGCATGAGGGCCGAAAGTGATCTTGATGCGCTCGTGATGCTTCAGGTCGCCGAACAGTTCGACGCCCTGACGAATGGCTTCATCGGCGCTGGCGGCACCCGGAATCGGGAAGTCGAGGATCGGAATCGCGATCTGTGCACGGATTCCGCTGTTGTGTACGCGCTCGCTGGCAACCTTCGGGAAGAAGTACATGTCGGAAAAACAGGTGATGCCACCTTTTATCTGCTCGGCGATGGCCAGATCGGTGCCGTCACGCACAAAATCTTCATCGACCCATTTGCCCTCGGCCGGCCAGATGTGGTTTTCCAGCCAGGTCATCAGCGGCAGATCGTCGGCCAGGCCACGGAACAGCGTCATTGCCGCGTGGCCGTGGGCGTTGATCAGGCCGGGGCTGAGCAGAACGTCCGGCAGTTCGCGGACTTCGGCGGCGTTACACTTCAGCGCTTCGGCACGCGGGCCGATAAACACGATGCGACCGTCGCGGATGCCCAGGCCATGCTCCTTGAGCACAACGCCTGCGGGTTCGACGGGTACCAGCCAGGTCGGCAGCAATAATAAGTCGAGCGCAATGGCAGGTTTCGGCATCGAGGGTCGGTTCCAGTGCTTTTGTAAAGGATGGCGAAGTATACCCGAGCGTCTTCGCGGGGGGATCGCTATAATCGGCGGCTTTTGTTCATGAGTGCGGGGTGAGGGATGCGCGATCGACTGTTGGCTGCGGAGAAAGTAAAGGCCATCGATTGGCGTGATGGCGCGCTCCACCTGCTGGATCAGCGCGTTTTGCCGTTCGAGGAAAACTGGATCGCCTACACCAGCGCCGCCGGCGTGGCCGAAGCGATTCGTTCGATGGTGGTGCGCGGTGCGCCGGCCATCGGTATCAGTGCCGCGTACGGCATCGTGCTGGCGGCCCGTGCCCGGATCGCCGAAGGTGGCGACTGGTACGCATCGCTGGAAGAGGATTTCATGCTGCTGGCCGATTCCCGGCCGACCGCGGTCAACCTGTTCTGGGCGTTGAACCGCATGCATGACCGGCTGGACCGTTTGAAGGAAAACGCCGATCCGCTGGCGGCGCTGGAAGCTGAAGCCATCGCGATTCATGAAAGCGATCGCGAAGCCAACCTGACCATGGCTCAGCTCGGTGTCGACCTGATCCGCAAGCATCAGGGCAATGCCCAGGCGATTCTGACGCACTGCAACACCGGCGCCCTGGCCACCGGCGGTTTCGGTACGGCGCTCGGGGTGATTCGCGCCGCGTTCATCGAAGGCATGGTCGAGCGTGTTTACGCCGATGAGACCCGGCCGTGGCTGCAAGGCTCGCGCCTGACCGCGTGGGAACTGGCCAACGAAGGCATTCCGGTGACCCTGAACGCTGACTCCGCCGCTGCGCACATCATGAAAACCAAAGGCGTGACCTGGGTGATCGTCGGCGCCGACCGGATCACCGCCAACGGCGACGTGGCGAACAAGATCGGCACCTATCAACTGGCGGTCAACGCCATGCACCACGGCGTGCGTTTCATGGTGGTGGCGCCGAGTTCGACCATCGACATGAATCTGGCCAGCGGTGATGACATTCCGATCGAAGAACGCGACGGCGCCGAGTTGCTGGAAGTTGGCGGCAAGCGCGTCGGGGCTGACGTTGAAGCGTTCAACCCGGTGTTTGACGTGACCCCGGCAGACCTGATCGATGCGATCGTCACCGAAAAAGGCATCGTCGAGCGCCCGGATACCGCGAAGATGGCGCAGTTGATGTGCCGCAAGCGCTTGCATTGATTGGCTTGATGTCTGCGTTGTCTTCTTCGCGAGCAGGCTCGCTCCCACAGGTTTTGTGATCGCCACAGAACCTTGTGGGAGCGAGCCTGCTCGCGATGGGGCCTTGAAAGTCAATAAACATCCGCAATTTCGCCCCGAAATTTGCATTCAGGGAAGCTCTGAGCCTCTCTCGTCCCCGTTAAGCCTGTCATCGGTCATCTAACTATGCTCCATGCGCATCTGGGGGATAGGTGCGTGGCGGCTCTTGTGATAACATCCGGCGTTTTCCGAGGCAGTCCCACGGGGTTGTCTTCACTGCGCAAATCCAGGGTCAACTTGTCGATTTGTCGTAAGTCGGCGCATGGCACTCGGCCTGCATCGACGAGCTTCGTGCGTCCCCTATGGATATGGCGAAGTTTCACCAGAAAAAGGAATCAGGCTTCTCATGGGCGAACTGGCCAAAGAAATCCTCCCGGTCAATATCGAAGACGAGCTGAAACAGTCCTATCTCGACTACGCGATGAGCGTGATCGTCGGCCGTGCACTGCCGGATGCGCGCGATGGCTTGAAGCCCGTGCACCGTCGCGTGCTGTTCGCGATGAGCGAGCTGGGCAACGACTTCAACAAGCCGTACAAGAAATCTGCCCGTGTCGTCGGTGACGTGATCGGTAAGTATCACCCGCACGGTGATACCGCGGTGTACGACACCATCGTCCGCATGGCGCAGCCTTTCTCCCTGCGTTACCTGCTGGTCGACGGCCAGGGCAACTTCGGTTCGGTGGACGGCGACAACGCCGCGGCCATGCGATACACCGAAGTGCGCATGACCAAGCTGGCGCACGAGCTGCTGGCCGACCTGCACAAGGAAACCGTGGACTGGGTGCCGAACTACGACGGCACCGAACTGATCCCGGCGGTCATGCCGACCCGCGTTCCGAACCTGCTGGTCAACGGTTCCAGTGGTATCGCCGTGGGCATGGCGACCAACATTCCGCCGCACAACCTCGGTGAAGTCATCGACGGTTGCCTGGCCCTCATCGACAACCCCGAGCTGACCGTCGATGAGCTGATGCAATACATTCCCGGTCCGGACTTTCCGACTGCCGCGATCATCAATGGTCGCGCCGGCATCATCGAAGCCTACCGTACCGGCCGTGGCCGCATTTACATGCGCGCCCGCTCGATCATCGAAGACATCGACAAGGTCGGTGGTCGTCAGCAGATCGTTATCACCGAACTCCCTTACCAGCTGAACAAGGCGCGTCTGATCGAGAAGATCGCCGAGCTGGTAAAAGAGAAGAAACTCGAAGGCATCACCGAACTGCGCGACGAGTCCGACAAGGACGGTATGCGCGTCGTGATCGAACTGCGTCGCGGCGAAGTGCCTGAGGTGATCCTCAACAACCTCTACGCCCAGACCCAGCTGCAATCGGTATTCGGCATCAACATCGTTGCGCTGATCGACGGCCGTCCGCGGATCCTGAACCTCAAGGACCTGCTGGAAGCCTTCGTCCGTCACCGTCGCGAAGTGGTTACCCGCCGTACCGTGTTCGAACTGCGCAAGGCGCGCGAGCGTGGTCACATCCTCGAAGGTCAGGCCGTCGCCCTGTCGAACATCGACCCGGTCATTGCCCTGATCAAGGCTTCGCCGACGCCGTCGGAAGCCAAGGAAGCGCTGGTCAGCACGCCGTGGGAATCCTCTGCCGTGGTGGCGATGGTGGAACGTGCCGGTGCCGATTCGTGCCGTCCGGAAAACCTCGATCCGCAATACGGTCTGCGCGACGGCAAGTACTTCCTGTCGCCGGAACAGGCGCAAGCCATTCTGGAGCTGCGTCTGCACCGTCTGACCGGTCTGGAACACGAAAAGCTGCTGGCCGAGTATCAAGAGATTCTCAACCAGATCGGCGAGCTGATCCGCATCCTCAACAGCGCCGTGCGCCTGATGGAAGTGATCCGCGAAGAGCTGGAAGTGATCCGCGCCGAATACGGTGACGTGCGCCGCACCGAAATCCTCGATGCCCGTCTCGACCTGACCCTGGGTGACATGATCCCGGAAGAAGAGCGCGTCGTGACCATCTCCCACGGTGGCTATGCCAAGACCCAGCCGCTGGCTGCGTACCAGGCCCAGCGTCGTGGCGGTAAAGGCAAATCGGCTACCGGCGTGAAGGATGAGGACTACATCGCTCACCTGCTGGTTGCCAACAGTCACACTACGCTGCTGCTGTTCTCCAGCAAAGGCAAGGTGTACTGGCTGAAGACCTACGAAATTCCGGAAGCGTCCCGTGCCGCCCGTGGTCGTCCGCTGGTCAACCTGCTGCCGCTGGATGACGGTGAATACATCACCACCATGCTGCCGGTCGAGGAATACACCGAAGGTCACTACATCTTCATGGCTACCGCCAACGGCACCGTGAAGAAGACCCCGCTGGAATCCTTCAGCCGTCAGCGCAGCGTCGGTCTGATCGCGCTGGAACTGGACGAAGGCGACGTGCTGATCTCCGCGGCCATCACCGATGGCGAGCGTGAAGTGATGCTGTTCTCCGACGGTGGCAAGGTCACCCGCTTCAAGGAATCCGACGTTCGTGCCATGGGCCGTACTGCCCGTGGTGTGCGCGGCATGCGTCTGCCGGAAGGGCAGAAGCTGATTTCGATGCTGATCCCGGAAGAAGGCAGCCAGATCCTCACCGCTTCCGAGCGTGGCTATGGCAAGCGCACCGCGATCACCGAGTTCCCTGAGTACAAGCGTGGCGGCCAGGGCGTGATCGCCATGGTCAGCAACGAGCGTAACGGCCGTCTGGTCGGTGCAGTTCAGGTGCTCGACGGCGAGGAGATCATGCTGATTTCCGACCAGGGCACGCTGGTGCGTACCCGTGTCGACGAAGTTTCCAGTCTGGGTCGTAACACCCAGGGCGTGACCCTGATCAAGCTGGCCAAGGATGAAACCCTGGTCGGTCTGGAGCGGGTCCAGGAGCCGTCGGAAGTCGAGGGTGAAGAGTTTGAAGGTGAAGAAAGTGTCGAGCTGGAAGAAGGCGTGATCGGCGCCGAACCGGACGATGCGGTCGACAACCTGCAGGCGGACGCCGCAGACGAAGAAGAGTCGCAAGACTAACCAAATCGTAGCAGGGCAGAGTGTTTGCTCTGTCCGCTACCGTGATTGCATAGCGAGAGTGGATGTGAGCAAACGAGCCTATAACTTCTGCGCAGGTCCCGCTGCGCTGCCTGAAGCTGTCCTGTTGCGTGCCCAGTCCGAGATGCTCGACTGGCACGGCAAGGGTCTGTCGGTCATGGAAATGAGCCATCGCAGTGATGACTACGTGGCCATCGCCGAGAAGGCCGAACAAGACCTGCGCGACCTGCTGTCCATCCCCTCCAATTACAAAGTGCTGTTCCTGCAGGGCGGTGCGAGCCAACAGTTCGCCGAAATTCCGCTGAACCTGCTGCCTGAGAACGGCACTGCCGACTATGTCGAAACCGGCATCTGGTCGAAAAAAGCCATCGAGGAAGCGCGTCGCTTCGGCAACATCAACGTTGCTGCCAGCGCCAAGCCTTATGATTACCTGGCCATCCCTGGCCAGAACGAGTGGAAGCTGACCCCGGGTGCGGCCTATCTGCACTATGCGTCCAACGAAACCATCGGCGGCCTGCAGTTCGACTGGGTTCCCGAGGCTGGTGACGTTCCGCTGGTGGTCGACATGTCCTCCGATATCCTCTCGCGTCCG
This sequence comes from Pseudomonas sp. GM25, assembly GCF_000282255.1. NCBI lineage: Bacteria > Pseudomonadati > Pseudomonadota > Gammaproteobacteria > Pseudomonadales > Pseudomonadaceae > Pseudomonas > Pseudomonas sp. GM25. The sequence continues at coordinate 68,742 of NZ_AKJQ01000006.1, forward strand.
ATCGATGTGTCGCAGTACGGCCTGATCTACGCCGGCGCGCAGAAGAACATCGGCCCGAGCGGTCTGGTCGTAGTGATCGTCCGTGAAGACCTGCTGGGTCGCGCCCGCAGTTCGTGCCCGACCATGCTCGACTACAAGATTTCCGCCGATAACGGCTCGATGTACAACACCCCGGCCACGTATTCCTGGTACCTCTCGGGCCTGGTCTTCGAGTGGCTGAAGGAGCAGGGCGGCGTCGCCGCGATGGAGCAGCGCAACAAGGCGAAGAAAGATCGCCTGTACGGCTTCATCGACAACAGTGACTTCTATACCAACCCGATCAGCGTCAACGCCCGCTCGTGGATGAACGTGCCGTTCCGTCTGGCTGACGAGCGTCTGGACAAGGCGTTCCTGGCCGGCGCCGACGCCCGTGGCCTGCTCAACCTCAAGGGCCATCGTTCGGTGGGCGGCATGCGTGCCTCGATCTACAACGCCCTGGGTCTGGACGCCGTCGAAGCGCTGGTCGGTTACATGGCTGAATTCGAGAAGGAGCATTCCTGATGTCCGAGCAGGAGCTCAAGGCGCTGCGCGTTCGCATCGATAACCTGGATGAGAAGATCCTCCAGCTGATCAGCGATCGCGCGCGCTGCGCCGAAGAAGTTGCCCGGGTCAAGATGGCCAGCCTGGCCGAAGGCGAGCAGCCGGTGTTCTATCGCCCCGAGCGTGAGGCACAGGTCCTCAAGCGCGTGATGGAGCGCAACAAGGGGCCGCTGGGCAACGAAGAGATGGCGCGCTTGTTCCGCGAAATCATGTCTTCGTGCCTGGCCCTCGAGAACCCGCTGAAAGTGGCTTATCTCGGTCCGGAAGGCACCTTCACCCAAGCGGCGGCCATGAAACACTTCGGTCACGCAGTGATCAGCAAGCCGATGGCGGCGATCGACGAAGTGTTCCGTGAGGTGGCGGCCGGTGCGGTGAACTTTGGCGTGGTGCCGGTGGAGAACTCCACCGAAGGTGCGGTCAACCACACCCTCGACAGCTTCCTCGAGCACGACATGGTGATCTGTGGCGAAGTCGAGCTGCGGATTCACCATCATCTGTTGGTCGGTGAAAACACCAAGACCGACAGCATCAGCCGCATCTATTCCCACGCCCAGTCGCTGGCCCAGTGCCGCAAGTGGCTGGACGCCCATTACCCGAATGTCGAGCGCGTGGCGGTTTCCAGCAACGCCGAGGCGGCCAAGCGGGTCAAGGGTGAGTGGAACTCGGCGGCGATCGCCGGCGACATGGCAGCCGGGCTGTATGGCCTGACCCGTCTTGCCGAGAAGATCGAAGATCGTCCGGACAACTCCACGCGCTTCCTGATGATCGGTAACCAGGAAGTGCCGCCGACCGGCGACGACAAGACTTCGATCATCGTATCCATGAGCAACAAGCCCGGCGCGCTCCATGAGCTGCTGGTGCCGTTCCATGACAACGGGATCGACCTGACCCGGATCGAAACCCGTCCGTCGCGCAGCGGCAAATGGACCTACGTGTTCTTCATCGACTTCGTCGGTCATCACCGTGATCCGCTGATCAAAGGTGTACTGGAAAAGATCAGTCAGGAAGCAGTAGCACTCAAGGTGCTGGGTTCCTACCCGAAAGCAGTTCTTTAAGGGGTGGTAGCAATGAGTGGCAACTTCCTCGCTCTGGCACAGCCGGGCGTGCAACAACTTTCGCCATACGTGCCGGGCAAGCCCGTGGACGAACTGGCGCGCGAGCTGGACCTGGATCCGGCAAGCATCGTCAAGCTGGCGAGCAACGAAAACCCGTTGGGCGCGAGCCCGAAAGCGCTGGCCGCGATCCGCGAAGCGCTGGACGAGCTGACCCGTTATCCGGACGGCAACGGTTTTGCCCTGAAATCCCTGCTGGCCGAGCAGTGCCGTGTCGAGCTGAACCAGGTGACCCTGGGCAACGGCTCCAACGATATTCTCGAACTGGTGGCGCGCGCCTATCTGGCGCCGGGCCTGAATGCCGTGTTCAGCGAACACGCGTTCGCGGTCTACCCGATCGCGACCCAGGCGGTCGGCGCTCAGGCCAAGGTCGTTCCGGCCAAGGATTGGGGTCATGACCTGCCGGCGATGCTGGCGGCCATCGACGCCAACACCCGTGTCGTGTTCATCGCCAACCCGAACAACCCGACCGGCACCTGGTTCGGCGCCGAAGCGCTGGACGAGTTCCTGCAGGACGTGCCGGAGCATGTGCTGGTGGTGCTGGACGAGGCCTACATTGAATACGCTGAAGGCAGCGATCTGCCGGATGGCCTGGATTTCCTCGCGGCCTATCCGAACCTGCTGGTCTCGCGCACCTTCTCCAAGGCCTATGGTCTGGCGGCGCTGCGGGTTGGTTACGGCTTGTCCACCCCGGTGGTGGCGGACGTGCTGAACCGTGTACGCCAGCCGTTCAACGTCAACAGCCTGGCCTTGGCCGCGGCGTGTGCGGCGCTGAAGGACGAGGAGTATCTGGCGCAGAGCCGTCAGCTCAATGAATCCGGCATGCAACAGCTGGAAGCGGGTTTCCGCGAGCTGGGCCTGAGCTGGATTCCGTCCAAGGGCAACTTTATCTGCGTCGACCTCGGTCAGGTGGCGGCTCCTGTGTTCCAGGGTCTGCTGCGCGAAGGCGTAATCGTGCGTCCGGTGGCCAACTACGGCATGCCGAACCATCTGCGGGTGACCATCGGTCTGCCGGCGGAAAACAGCCGCTTCCTCGAAGCGCTGCGCAAGGTTCTGGCTCGTGGGTGATGTCACTGCGCTGCAATCTGCTGCACCTATGATCGGGCGCCTGGTGGTGGTCGGTCTGGGGTTGATCGGTGGTTCGTTTGCCAAAGGCTTGCGTGAAAGCGGCGTGTGTCGCGAAGTGGTCGGGGTCGATCTCGACCCGCAATCGCGCAAGCTGGCGGTCGAGTTGGGCGTGGTGGATCGCTGCGAAGACGACCTGGTGGCGGCTTGCCAGGGCGCGGACGTGATCCAGTTGGCGGTGCCGATCCTGGCCATGGAAAAAGTGCTGGCCCGTCTGGCCAGCATGGATCTGGGGCAGGCGATCCTCACGGATGTCGGCAGCGCCAAGGGCAATGTGGTGCGTGCGGCGACCGAAGCGTTCGGTGGCATGCCGGCGCGTTTCGTGCCGGGCCATCCGATTGCCGGCTCCGAGCAGAGCGGGGTGGAAGCCTCCAACTCAGAGCTGTTCCGCCGTCATAAAGTGATTCTGACCCCGCTGGAGCAGACCGATCCGGCTGCCCTGGCGGTGGTTGATCGCTTGTGGCGCGAGCTGGGCGCCGACGTCGAGCACATGCAGGTCGAGCGTCACGATGAAGTGCTGGCCGCGACCAGTCATCTGCCGCACCTGCTGGCCTTCGGTCTGGTCGATTCACTGGCCAAGCGCAATGAAAACCTTGAGATCTTCCGTTACGCTGCGGGCGGTTTCCGTGATTTCACAAGAATCGCCGGAAGCGACCCGGTCATGTGGCATGACATCTTTCTCGCCAACCGCGAGGCTGTCCTGCGCACACTCGATACATTTCGCAGCGACCTCGACGCCTTGCGCGACGCGGTCGATGCAGGGGATGGGCACCAATTGTTGGGCGTCTTCACGCGCGCCCGGGTTGCCCGCGAGCATTTCAGTAAAATCCTGGCCCGCAGGGCCTATGTGGACGCTATGAATTCCAACGATCTGATTTTCCTGGCTCAACCTGGTGGCCGCCTGTCCGGTCGGATTCGCGTACCGGGTGACAAATCGATTTCCCACCGTTCGATCATGCTCGGTTCCCTGGCTGAAGGCGTCACCGAAGTCGAAGGCTTCCTCGAGGGCGAAGACGCCCTGGCGACCTTGCAGGCGTTCCGCGACATGGGCGTGGTCATCGAAGGCCCGCATCACGGCCGCGTGACCATCCACGGTGTCGGTCTGCACGGTCTGAAGCCTGCGCCGGGCCCGATCTATCTGGGCAACTCCGGCACTTCGATGCGCCTGCTGTCCGGCCTGCTGGCCGCGCAGGACTTCGACAGCACCCTGACCGGTGATGCTTCGCTGTCCAAACGTCCGATGAATCGCGTCGCCAACCCGCTGCGGGAAATGGGCGCCGTGATCGAAACCGCTGCCGAAGGTCGTCCACCGATGACCATCCGTGGCGGTCACAAGCTCAAAGGCCTGACCTACACGATGCCGATGGCCAGTGCTCAGGTTAAGTCCTGCCTGCTGCTGGCGGGTCTGTACGCCGAAGGCAAGACCACCGTTACCGAGCCAGCCCCGACTCGCGATCACACTGAGCGCATGCTGCGCGGCTTCGGCTATCCGGTGAGCGTTGAGGGCGCGACGGCGTCCGTCGAGTCCGGCGGCAAGCTGGCTGCGACCCACATCGAAGTGCCGGGCGACATCTCGTCTTCGGCATTCTTCCTGGTGGCCGCGTCGATCGCCGAAGGTTCGGAGCTGGTGCTCGAACACGTCGGCATCAACCCGACCCGTACCGGCGTGATCGACATCCTGCGCCTGATGGGCGCAGACATCACTCTGGAAAACCAGCGTGAAGTGGGCGGCGAGCCCGTAGCGGATCTTCGCGTGCGAGCGGCTAAACTCAAGGGTATCGAGATTCCGGAAGCGCTGGTTCCATTGGCCATCGATGAATTCCCGGTGCTGTTCGTGGCCGCGGCCTGTGCCGAAGGGCGCACCGTGCTGACCGGCGCCGAAGAGTTGCGGGTCAAGGAATCGGACCGTATCCAGGTCATGGCGGACGGTCTGCTGGCGCTGGGCGTCAAGTGCGAACCGACCCCGGACGGCATCATCATCGACGGCGGCCAGATCGGCGGCGGCGAAGTGCATGGTCATGGAGATCACCGCATCGCGATGGCTTTCAGCGTGGCCTCGCTGCGCGCCACGGCACCGATCCGCATCCATGACTGCGCCAACGTCGCGACATCGTTCCCGAACTTCCTGGCGCTGTGCGCACAGGTTGGCATTCGTGTGGCGCAAGAGGCTCAGTCGTGAACAACATTGCACCGGTCATCACCATCGATGGGCCAAGCGGCTCGGGCAAAGGCACCGTAGCCGGGATTCTGGCCAAGCGTCTGGGCTGGAATCTGCTGGATTCCGGTGCGCTGTATCGCCTTTTGGCGTTTGCTGCGCACAACCATGGTGTCGACCTGACCAATGAAGAGCTGCTGAAGAAACTGGCCGCTCATCTGGATGTGCAGTTCATCGCGGCGACCGACGGTCAACTGCAGCGCATCATTCTGGAAGGTGACGAAGTCAGCGATGTCATCCGTACTGAAAGCGTCGGTTCCGGCGCTTCTCAGGTGGCTGCATTGCCGGCCGTGCGCGAGGCGCTGCTGCAGCGCCAGCGTGCTTTCCAGGAAACCCCGGGCCTGGTGGCCGATGGTCGGGACATGGGTACGGTGGTTTTTCCGAATGCGCCCCTGAAGATTTTCCTCACCGCCAGTGCCGAGGAGCGGGCTCGCCGTCGATATTTGCAGTTGAAGGGCAAAGTCGAGGGTGTTAGTCTGTCGAGTCTGCTAGATGAGATCCGTGCGCGCGACGAGCGTGATACCCAGCGAGCGGTGGCCCCGCTCAAGCCGGCGGCTGACGCCATACAGCTGGATTCCACGGAGTTGTCCATCGATCAGGTGCTGGAACGCATCATGAGCGAGATCGCCATTCGCGATATCGCCGGGTGACCAGGAAGGCCGCAGGGGACCAGTCATAGTCCTGCGGTGGCTTCCTTTAAATGAAACTGACCCGCATCGTCTGGGATGTGGAGACGGGCGTATTTTTCGCCCTAATCAACAGGAATTAAAATGAGCGAAAGCTTTGCGGAACTCTTTGAAGAAAGCCTAAAGACCCTGAACCTTCAGGCAGGCTCCATCATCACCGGTGTTATCGTTGATATCGATTACCAAGCTCGCTGGGTAACCGTTCACGCTGGCCTGAAGTCCGAAGCACTGATCCCTCTGGAGCAGTTCTACAACGACGCTGGCGAACTGAACATCAACGTCGGTGACGAAGTTCACGTTGCTCTGGACTCGGTTGAAGACGGTTTCGGTGAAACCAAGCTGTCCCGTGAAAAAGCCAAGCGCGCTGAATGCTGGATCGTTCTGGAAGCAGCCTTCGCAGCCGAGGAAGTGGTCAAGGGCGTTATCAACGGTAAGGTTAAAGGCGGCTTCACTGTCGACGTTAACGGCATCCGTGCGTTCCTGCCAGGTTCCCTGGTTGACGTCCGTCCAGTGCGCGACACCACGCACCTGGAAGGCAAAGAGCTGGAATTCAAGGTCATCAAGCTGGACCAGAAGCGCAACAACGTTGTCGTTTCCCGTCGCAGCGTCCTGGAAGCCGAGAACTCCGCCGAGCGTGAAGCTCTGCTGGAATCCCTGCAGGAAGGCCAGCAAGTCAAAGGTATCGTCAAAAACCTCACCGATTACGGCGCATTCGTCGATCTGGGTGGCGTGGACGGCCTGCTGCACATCACCGACATGGCGTGGAAGCGTATCAAGCACCCTTCCGAAATCGTCAATGTTGGCGACGAGATCGACGTCAAGGTTCTGAAATACGATCGCGAGCGCAATCGTGTTTCCCTGGGCCTGAAGCAACTGGGCGAAGATCCATGGGTTGCTATCAAAGCCCGTTACCCAGAAAGCACTCGCGTTACCGCCCGTGTAACCAACCTGACCGACTACGGCTGCTTCGCTGAGCTGGAAGAAGGCGTTGAAGGTCTGGTACACGTTTCGGAAATGGACTGGACCAACAAGAACATCCACCCTTCGAAAGTCGTACAAGTCGGCGACGAAGTGGAAGTCATGGTTCTGGACATCGACGAAGAGCGTCGTCGTATCTCCCTGGGCATCAAGCAGTGCAAGTCGAACCCATGGGAAGACTTCTCTGGCCAGTTCAACAAGGGCGACAAGATCTCCGGCACCATCAAGTCGATCACCGATTTCGGTATCTTCATTGGTCTGGACGGCGGCATCGACGGTCTGGTTCACCTGTCCGACATCTCCTGGAACGAAGTGGGCGAAGAAGCCGTACGTCGTTTCAAGAAGGGCGACGAGCTGGACACCGTTATCCTGTCGGTTGACCCGGAGCGTGAGCGTATCTCCCTGGGTATCAAGCAACTGGAAAGCGATCCGTTCTCCGAGTACGTCTCGGTTAACGACAAGGGCGCAATCGTTACTGGCACCGTGAAAGAAGTTGACGCCAAAGGCGCCATCATCGTTCTGGCCGACGACATCGAAGCGACTCTGAAAGCCTCCGAAATCAGCCGTGACCGCGTTGAAGACGCGCGCAACGTTCTGAAAGAAGGCCAGCAAGTAGAAGCCAAGATCATCAGCGTTGATCGTAAGAGCCGCGTAATTCAGCTGTCGATCAAATCGAAAGACGATGCTGAAGAGAAAGAAGCCATCCAGAGCCTGAAAGCAGCTCCGGAAGGCGAAGCAGCTGACACCACTATGGCGGCACTGCTGCGTCAAGCAATGGCCAAACAGAACTGAGTTCTGTCTGATCATTAAAAAGGGCGACTTCGGTCGCCCTTTTTTGTGCCTGCGATTTGGTGGGGCATCGCTCGCTGTTTGTTCGAGTGAAACCATTCCCTTTGCCGGGTGGTCTGTTTCTTTAATCGGATCAATCGTCTATTCGCGTCTAGGCTTAGTCTGAAGATTGCAGTAGTCGGGCGGGCGCCTGGCATAAGGAAGTGAATGAGCAAGTTTATAGTGTTTATAGGTGTCTTGATGTTGGCGGGCTGCACAACGAGCGCCAAGACCCATGCGGTGCGTGGAGTCAGTGGTATCGAGGTTGACTGCTCCGGCTTGGGTTCGGGCTGGGAGAAGTGTCAGAAGCGTGCCGCCAAGGAATGCAAGGGGGCGGGGTATAAGGTGGTCACGCGATCTGATGACGCCCGGGATGAGGATGAGTTTCCCTTTGGCTTCAATCCGGCAGGCTACGTCACTCGAACCATGTTGGTGATTTGTCGGTGAGTGAGCGTTGGCGGGCTTGTGATCCGATGCCCTGAAAATGGGCGTTTCGGCGAGCGGAAAGATATGTCAAGCCCTGGGCTGTTCAAAATCTTCCGGGCGTGCTAAAACCTTTCAAGCGCTGATCTAGCTGCTTGAAAAAGAAGGGAAAAATATGACGAAGTCGGAGTTGATCGAACGAATTGTCACCCATCAGGGGCTGCTCTCATCCAAGGATGTGGAGTTGGCCATCAAGACCATGCTTGAGCAAATGTCCCAGTGTCTGGCCACGGGGGATCGTATCGAGATCCGTGGTTTTGGCAGCTTTTCCTTGCACTATCGTGCGCCGCGTGTCGGTCGCAATCCAAAGACCGGTCAGTCCGTCAGCCTTGACGGTAAATTCGTTCCGCATTTCAAGCCAGGCAAAGAGCTGCGCGATCGCGTGAATGAAGAAGAGGAGGAGGGGGCTTGACGGTCACCGTTACGCAAGGAGTTGCTCATGAATAATATCAAGCGCATTCTGCTTTCCGTTCTGATTCTATTGGTTGTGTTGGCGATCCTTGCGTTCGTTCTCGAGAATCAGCAATCGGTCTCCCTGTTGTTTCTTGGTTGGGAGGGGCCGCAACTTCCGGTGTCGGTTATTACGGTTGGTGCATTGCTGGCGGGTATGCTGATCGGACCGGTTTTTGGCTGGTTCCTGGGACGTGCGTCCAGGGCTTCACGTAAGCGTCTTGTCTGATTGCGACATGGAACGAAAGGCGAACTAAAACTTTAGCCACAGCTTGTCTATATCCATTAGTAAAACGTTCATTAAGCTGTAAAATGCTGCGCCTGTCCGATAGTGGCATATTCCCACGTCGGTGCAGACTGGCTCTGTCAGAAGCCCCGGCTGAATTGATGGCTTTTGCATTTATGGATTAGACAGTGCTCGGTTGGCAGCCCTGTCAGCAACTCAAGGGTATGGTTTCGCGTGAAAATTCTAGTAACCGGCGGCGCCGGGTTTATCGGCTCAGCTGTTATCCGTCATATCATTTCCAACACTACCGACGCAGTGGTAAACGTCGACAAGCTGACGTATGCCGGTAACCTTGAGTCGTTGGCCGAAGTCAGCGGAAACTCGCGTTACACGTTCGAGCGCGTCGATATCTGCGATCGTGAGCAGATTGACCGTGTCCTGCGTGAGCACCAACCGGATGCGATCATGCATCTGGCCGCAGAGTCTCACGTCGATCGCTCCATCTCGGGTCCTTCCGAGTTCATTCAGACCAATATCATTGGTACTTACACGCTGTTGGAAGCGGCACGCCATTATTGGACTGCGCTGGATGATGCGCGCAAGGCCGCTTTCCGCTTTCACCATATCTCGACGGACGAAGTTTACGGCGACCTCGAAGGTCCGGAAGATCTCTTCACTGAAACGACTCCCTATCAGCCAAGTTCGCCGTATTCGGCAAGCAAGGCCAGCTCCGACCATCTGGTCCGTGCCTGGGCTCGTACTTATGGTTTGCCGACGCTTGTGACCAACTGCTCGAACAACTACGGTCCTTGCCACTTCCCTGAAAAGTTGATCCCGCTGATCATTCTCAATGCGCTGGAAGGCAAGCCGTTGCCGGTCTATGGCAAAGGGAACCAGGTCCGTGACTGGCTTTATGTCGAAGATCACGCGCGTGCGCTTTACAAGGTCGTGACCGAGGGCGTCATTGGCGAGACGTATAACATTGGCGGTCACAACGAAAAACAGAATATTGAAGTCGTGAACACCCTGTGTGCTCTTCTCGACGAATTGCGTCCCGACTCTGCGCATCGCCCGCATGCGAGCCTGATCACTTACGTTCAGGATCGCCCGGGTCATGATCAGCGTTATGCCATCGACGCCAGCAAGATCCAGCGCGAACTGGGCTGGACTCCGGAAGAAACCTTTGAAACCGGGATTCGCAAGACTGTCGAGTGGTACCTGAATAACACTGAATGGGTCGCTCACGTCAAAAGCGGAAGCTACCAGCAGTGGATCGACCAGAACTACGCAGATCGCTCGAACCAGGCATGAAAATTCTCTTACTGGGTAAAAATGGTCAGGTGGGGTGGGAGCTGCAACGCTCCCTCTCGCCGCTTGGTGAGTTGGTCGCGCTGGATCGTCATGCTGTCGATGGTCTGTGTGGTGACTTGTCGGATCTGGACACCTTGCGTGCGACAATCCGCACGCTCAAACCTGATGTCATTGTCAACGCAGCTGCCTACACCGCAGTCGACAAGGCCGAATCCGAAGTCGAGCTGGCTGATCGCGTCAACGGCCATGCCAGTCAAGTCATGGCTGAAGAGGCGGCTTTGCTGGGTGCCTGGCTGATTCATTACTCAACCGATTACGTGTTCAGTGGTGAGGGTTCGGCGTCATGGCAGGAGACCGATGCGGTCGCACCGGTCAATCATTACGGTGCAAGCAAGCTCGCCGGTGAGCAGGCAATCGCTGCGTCGGGCTGCAAGCATCTGATCTTCCGAACCAGTTGGGTCTATGGTGCTCGCGGCAATAACTTCGCCAAGACCATGCTTCGACTGGCAAAAGATCGCGAAACGCTCAGTGTGATTGCCGATCAGATAGGGGCTCCTACAGGGGCTGACCTGATCGCCGATGTCACGGCAATTGCGATTCGCAAGGTGCTTCAGCAGCCGGAGCTGGCGGGTGTGTATCACCTGGCAGCGAGTGGCGAAGTATCGTGGCACGGCTATGCAAGCCATGTCATCGCGTTTGCCCGGGACAATGGCGAGCAGCTTGCTGTCACTGCGATCAATCCGATCGATACGACTGCGTATCCGACCCCCGCTCGTCGGCCTCTGAATTCACGTTTGAATACTCAGAAGCTGCGCGACAATTTTTCTCTACACTTGCCGGATTGGCAAAGTGGTGTAACCCGAATGCTTAGGGAAGTTCTTAATAAATGACCACGACAAATCGTAAAGGCATCATTCTCGCCGGTGGCTCGGGTACGCGCCTGCACCCGCTGACCCTTGGTGTTTCCAAGCAGATGCTGCCGATCTACGACAAGCCGATGATCTTTTATCCGCTGTCGGTTTTGATGCTGGCCGGAATGCGCGAAATCCTGATCATTTCCACCCCGGAAGATTTGCCTTGTTTCCGTAAGTTGTTGGGCGATGGCAGTGTCTATGGCATCAAGCTCACTTACGCCGAGCAGCCGAGCCCGGATGGCCTGGCGCAAGCCTTTATCATCGGCGAAGAGTTCATTGGCAAAGATCCATGCTGCCTGATTCTGGGCGACAACATCTTCTACGGTCAGCACTTCTCCGACAACCTGCGCGCGGCGACTCGACAGGCGCAGGGGGCGACGGTGTTCGGTTACCACGTTTCCGATCCCGAGCGCTTCGGTGTGGTGGAGTTCGATGACACGGGGCGGGCCCTGAGCATTGAAGAAAAACCGCTGAAGCCGAAATCCAATTATGCAGTGACCGGATTGTATTTCTACGACAACCAAGTGGTTGATATTGCCAAGAACATCAAGCCTTCTCCACGCGGCGAGCTGGAAATCACCGATGTCAATCAGGCTTATCTGGCGCAGAAGTCGCTGAATGTCGAAATGCTCGGGCGTGGATTCGCCTGGCTTGACACCGGCACCCACGATTCCCTGCTGGAGGCCAGTCACTTCGTGCACACCATCGAGCAGCGTCAAGGCTTGAAGGTCGCCTGCCTCGAGGAAATTGCATTCAATAATGGCTGGATTGATGCCGAACAGTTGGCAAAACAGGCCGACAGCCTGAAGAAAACCGGCTATGGCCAATATCTGCAGAAGCTCCTGGATTCCAGCACTCGCTGAAATCCGCTGTCTCGTTCACTTTGTCAGAATCGTGCAAGCAGGAATGGAATGCCAGTAACAACTCCCCGGGTTGCAGTTTTGCTGGCTGCCTACAACGGAATGCAGTGGATCGAAGAGCAATTGTCTTCGATCCTCGGTCAATCGGCGGTGCAGGTCACCGTTCATATCAGTGTTGATGCTTCTACCGATGGTACGGAAGCGTGGTGCGCGGACTTTGCAGCGCGCCATGCCAATGTCTTCCTTTTGCCTTCGGGCCTTCGCTTCGGTGGCGCCTCGCGCAATTTTTTTCGCCTGATCCGTGATGTAGATTTGCAGGCCTATGACTACATCTCCTTTGCTGATCAGGACGATATCTGGCATGAGGATAAACTGCAGCGGGCCATCACATCGATGCGCGATCGCAGGGTGGATGCCTGTTCCAGCAATGTGACCGCGTTCTGGGAGAGCGGCAGGACTCAGCTGTTGCACAAGGCGCAATCGCAGACGCGCTGGGATTTCCTGTTCGAGGCCGCCGGGCCTGGCTGCACCTATGTGCTGAACACTGCATTGGCGCAGGCGATGAAACAGTCGATGTTGGCGCAATGGCATGACTTGCAGAATGTCAGTCTGCATGATTGGTACTGTTATGCGTTTGCACGCAGTCACGGCTTTCGCTGGTACATCGATCCCCGTCCGTCCATGGATTATCGGCAGCACGAAAGTAATCAGGTCGGCGCGAACACGGGTCTGAGTCCAATGATTGCCCGCTATAAAACCATTCACGATGGCTGGTGGTTTACCCAGGTGGCGTTGATTGCGCGCCTGACAGGCCAGACGGATGATCCTTTCGTCGGATCCTGGCTGGCGTTGCGTCGTTGGCAGCTGATCAGACTTTCGTTTTCGGCCTGGCGCTGCCGTCGCAGAATCCGTGATCGTGCGCTGTTTTTCCTGATCTGCTGGGCAACGGCCCTTGTCGGGAAACCTGCCCGATGAATGCGCCAAGAGTCTGGGTGACCGGGGCGAGCGGATTTGTCGGTGAGGCGCTGGTCTTGCACTTGCTGCTCGGGCGAAAGTTCGCGCCAGTTGCGGCTGTGCGTGGCGCGACGCGTCTGTTGGGCTTGTGTCCGGTTGCGCGGTTTGAATTGGGGGCGAGCTCGGCAGGGCAATTGGCCGGCGTACAAGTCGTTGTGCATGCAGCGGCGCGGGTGCATGTCATGCACGAGGTGGCACACGATGCGCTGGCGGAATTCCGGCGCGTGAACGTCGACGGCACACTGCAATTGGCTCGCTCGGCTGCGCAGGCTGGGGTCAAGCGTTTCGTTTTCATAAGCTCGATCAAGGTCAATGGTGAAAGCACGCTTCCCGGGCGTCCTTTTACGGCGAACGATGTACCGGCACCGCAAGACCCTTATGGGGTCTCCAAGTACGAGGCCGAGCAGGCATTGCGTTTGCTTGGCAGCGAAACCGGCATGGAGATCGTGATCATTCGCCCGCCGCTGGTTTATGGGGCAGGGGTAAAGGCCAACTTTCTCAGCCTGCTGAAATGGCTTGAAAAGGGCATGGTGTTGCCATTGGGCGGCATCGGCAATCAGCGCAGCATGGTTGCGATCGGCAATCTGGTCGATTTGATCGAAACCTGTCTGGAGCATCCGGCCGCGGCGGGGCAAACCTTTCTGGTCAGTGACGGAGACGATCTGTCGACGCCTCGTTTGCTGCGGCGTCTGGCCTCAGCTCTGGGGAAAAAGGCGCGGTTGTTGCCTGTCCCCTCGAAACTGCTGTTGATCTGTGCCGCCGCCGTCGGCAAACGCGGTGTGGCCCAGCGAGTCTGTGACTCCTTGCAGGTCGATATCAGCAAAAATCGCGAGATGCTTGGCTGGGTGCCGCCGATTGATGTGGACACCGCCATGCGCCGTACCGCAGGCCATTTTCTGGATACGCAAAAGTCATGATTGCCGGATTGTTCCTTACGATTTTTCTGCTGTCCTGGGCATTGACCTGGGGCGTGCGACACTACGCACTCTCCAAAAGCCTGATGGATATTCCTAATGAGCGCAGTTCGCACTCGGTGCCTACGCCCCGCGGTGGCGGTGTGGCGATCGTTATTGGTTTCCTGTCGGCCTTGCCGGTTCTCGGCGGGCTGGGGCTGATGGACCGTTCGACACTGTTTGCACTGTCCGGCAGCGGCTTGCTGGTGGCAGTACTCGGATTTGCCGATGATCACGGGCATATCGCCGCACGATGGCGTTTGCTCGGACATTTTGCTGCTGCCGTCTGGGCGCTGTTCTGGCTGGGCGGGCTGGCCCCGATTGCCCTGTTCAATGGCAGCCTTGATCTTGGCTGGTTAGGCCATGCACTTGCAGCGGTTTATCTGGTCTGGATGCTCAATCTTTACAACTTCATGGATGGCATTGATGGCTTGGCCAGTGCCGAGGCACTGTGTGCCTGTCTCGGGAGTGCGCTGATTTACGGGTTGGTCGGTCAGATCGAGCCTGTATGGGGTGTGTTGGCACTGAGTGTCGCCGTTGGCGGTTTTCTTTGCTGGAACTATCCACCGGCCCGCATCTTCATGGGAGACGCGGGCAGTGGTTTTCTCGGTATTGCATTGGGCATTCTCTCGCTCGATGCGGCGAGCCGTTCACCGGCGCTTTTATGGAGTTGGGCCATTCTCCTTGGCGCATTCGTGGTTGATGCCACCTGGACGCTGTGCCGCCGGCTACTCAACGGGGAAAAGGTCTATCAGGCTCATCGCAGTCACGCCTATCAGTACGCCTCGCGACAGTTCAAAAGCCACAAGGCGGTCACTCTTGCGGTAGTTGGATTGAATCTTTTCTGGTTGTTGCCCTGGGCGCTTGTGGTTGCCTTGGGTCTTGTGCCTGGCCTGGTCGGCCTTGCAGTCGCTTACATGCCGTTGCTGTGGCTGGCCGCCAGGTTCAAGGCCGGTACCCGGGAAGTGCCGTCAATCCCTTGATGCCTGCCAGGCGTGGGAGCCAGTACCGGATGATGCTATGATTCGCGCCCCCCGTGTGGGTATACGCATGGGAGCGAGTTGTCGGGCATCCCGGTGTCGACGTGTGAATTCTCATCCCGCGACTCCTGTAATCACACAGTCAATTTATGTTGATCAGTTCAAACAGTGTTGGAGCAGTACTAAATGCAGCATAAGGATAATAATTTAAACTTGCTTCGGCTGATTGCTGCGCTGATGGTGCTTTACGCACATTCGTTTGCTTTTTATGGCAATCCACCCGCCGGCTTCCTGGGATTGGCCTCCTATGGAGGGCTCGGTATTGAAATTTTCTTCATCATCAGTGGTTACCTGATCGTCAAGAGCTGGGACTTTACTCCCTCAGCCGCCAACTTTCTGATCAAGCGGTCCTTACGGATTTTTCCAGCGCTAATTGTGGTTGTTCTGATCTGCATGTTTATCCTGGGGCCAATGTTCACAACGTTGACGATCAGTGAATACTTTGCGCACCCGCAGTTCTGGCCATATCTGAAAAATATCATCTTGAACCCGGTTTTCTATTTGCCCGGAGTTCTTGAGCATGCACGGGTGGCCAACGCTGTTAACGGTTCGCTGTGGAGCCTGCCTGTCGAATTTTTCATGTACCTGGTAGTTATGGCTCTCGGACTGCTTTTTCGCAGTGGACGCTGGGTCTATGTCGCCGCCACGACAGTTTTTGCACTGACAGTCATTTTCTGGGTTTGGCGCGATGCTCCTATGAAGGTTGTTTACGGCACTGATGTGCGACAGGTTTTTCTGACAGGCATCTACTTCATGATGGGTGCCTGCTTCGCGAAATGGCGGCTCGAACGCTGGTTCAGTCTGTCGGGTGTTTGCGTATTGATTTTCGCCACGATCCTGTTGGCTCCATACGCCCCGATTTCCAAAGTAGTGTTGTGGTTCACCCTGCCTTATGTCGTTCTGGCCTACGGCCTGTCCAGCAGCCGCCTGGGAAGCTGGATCAATCGAGTAGGCGACTGTTCCTACGGTGTTTACATCTATGCATTTCCGGTACAGCAGTTTGTCCTGCTCAAGTTTCCGGAGATCTCGTATCCGATGTACTTGTTCGTCACCGTTGCCATCACCCTCGTGCTCGGTTACGCCTCCTGGCATCTGGTAGAAAAACGCGTGCTGAAGTTCAAGCCCAAAGACAAGTCCAGGGCTGGCATTGAAGGAGCCAAGCCGGTGTTTGTGCCTGAGGCTGGTGAAAATCTAAAGTCGATGAGCCCGGACCGTTAAATGGAATTCATGATGTCTTGCGGTAGTTTCAGAGCGGTAGTGACTGTGGTTGTGACATTTGGAGATGTGCGATGAGTTGGCTCAGGGGAATGCTGGCGGATCGCAGGATTCTGTTGAGCCTGGTTTCCAATGATCTTCGAGCCCGCTACTTGACCAACTACCTTGGTTTTTTGTGGGTTTTTATCCAGCCTTGCGCAACCACCTTGATTTTGTGGTTCGTGTTTCAGTTCGGCTTCAAAGCGGCGCCTCACGGAGACTTTCCGTTCGTCCTGTGGCTGGTGTGCGGGCTGGTGCCATGGTTCTTTACCGTTGAGGCGTTGAATGCCGGTTGTACGGCGGTCAAGGACAACAGCTTTCTGGTAAAGAAGATTGTCTTCAAGGTTTCCTTGTTGCCTCTGGTGAAGCTCACCTCGGCTGTACTCGTGCACTTGTTCTTTGCATTCATCCTGCTGTTGTTGTTCGTCATTTATGGCTACGAACCGAACCTTTACTGGTTGCAGGTGGGTTACTACATCGCTTGCCTGTTCATGCTGCTGCTGGCGATCGCCTGGATCACCAGCTCGGTGGTGATCTTCTTCCCCGACCTGAGTCAACTGGTGGCCATGGCCACACAGTTCGGGTTCTGGCTGACTCCGGTTTTCTGGGACATCGATGCGATCCAGGGGCGCGCGGCTTCTTACCTGCGCCTGAACCCGTTTGCATACATTGTCGAAGGCTTCAGGGATTCGCTGATTCGCGGGGTCTGGTTCTGGGAACGTCCTACCCAAACCCTGTTCTTCTGGGGGGTGTTGATCGTCCTGGCGTTTATAGGCTGGCGCACGTTCAAAAAATTAAGACCTCACTTTGCGGATGTTTTGTAATGAATGCAGTGAATGAGAGCGCAATCAGCGTCCGTAATGTCAGCAAGGTGTATCGGCTTTACAACAAGCCGGTTGACAGGCTGGTCGAGGCTCTTTCGCTATTCGGCAAGCACCGCCATCAAGATTTTCACGCACTGACCGATGTTTCCTTCTCTGTCGAAAAAGGCCAGACAGTGGGGATTCTGGGTAAGAACGGTGCAGGCAAAAGTACTCTGCTGAAAATCCTCACTGGGGTCCTCACGCCGTCCAGTGGCGAGGTCACGGTCGTCGGCCGGGTCGCCTCGTTGCTGGAGTTGGGTGCTGGCTTCAACCCCGATTACACCGGCGTGGAAAACATTTATTTTCAGGGATCCCTGATGGGGTATTCCCACGCCGAAATGCAAACACGCATCGCGGCCATTCTTGAGTTCGCGGACATCGGTGACTTCGTCAATCAGCCCGTGCGCATGTACAGCAGCGGGATGTTTGCACGACTGGCCTTTTCCGTGGCGATCAACGTTGAGCCCGATGTCCTGATCGTGGACGAGGCGCTGAGCGTGGGCGATGCCGGTTTTCAGCTCAAGTGCATGCTCAAGATGAAACACATGCAGGAGCGTGGAACCACGATCCTGTTCGTCTCGCACGATACCCAATCGGTCATTCGCTTCTGCCAGGCGGTCATCGTGATGCAGAACGGTCAGATCATCGACTACAGCACCGATGTCCTGACTGCGACCAAAAACTACGAAAAGAAAGTTCGCAACAGTAGTTCAGCGGCGACGGCACCCGTAGTGGAAGCGCTGCATGTCGATATGTCCTACGAGAAGGAGCTTGGCGATATCTCGGAAGTTCGATTCGGTTCCGGCGCAGCCAAAATCAATGCGGTGGAGTTTTTCAGTGCCGACGGCACGCAGACCAGTCACTTCGAGCCCACCGAAGACGTCACCATGCATTGCTATGTCCAGTCCTTCGCAGCGCTCAAGGAAGTGGTCATGGGGTACTCGTTGCGAGACGCCAAGGGTGTCGACGTGGCGGGAGACAACACGTTGTTGGCCGGGTGCAAGTTCGACCTCGACCCCGGTGCCCACAAAATCAGTTTTACCTTCCCGCTCAATGTTGCACCGGGCGAGTACTTTCTGTTTATCGGAATGGCCAGCCTGGACGGAGAGCGTGTTGAACTTGATCAACGCTGGCCGATGCGCAAGATCAGCGTATCGGGTGGACGTCAGATCGTGGGAGTCGCTTATTGCCCGTCAACAGTCAACGTTGTGAAGGTTGTTTGAATCATGCTTAAGATCGGTAATGCGAGTGTCGCAGAAACAGTACGCTTTCATGTCGACGAAACCGCCGAGTGCATCATCGAAGATGACGTTCAATTGCGGGACAACGTCGTCATCGAGTGCGGTGCCGGAGGTTATCTGAGCATCGCTTCCGGTACGGTCGTCAATTATGGAACGTGGATCAATGGCAGTGGCAAGGTCACCATCGGCAAGGATGTCCTGATCGCCCCCAACGTTTCCATCACCTCGTCGACTCACCGTTATGACCTGCGCGCTCCGATCAAGGATCAGGGCCTGAGGCTGGCCCCGGTGAACATTGGTGACGATGTCTGGATTGGCGCCAATGCCTCGGTGCTGGCGGGGGCGGATATTGGCCGCGGTGCCATTATCGCGGCCAATTCGGTGGTGAAATTCAACGTAGCCGCCGAGAGCATCGCGGCGGGTGATCCAGCGGTCAGAGTGGCCTCGCGCAAGTACAAACGTGTGGTGTTTTACACACTGCCGCTGGTATTGCGTGATCGCCCCACGTTGTTCAGCAGCATTGTGGACGTCTACCTGCCGTTGGCGAATAAATTCGCCGACGAGGGCTGGGAGTGTGTGTTTGTCGGCTCCGACGAGCTGAAAGCCGAGTATCCCGACTTCAGACACACCTGGATCAGTCCGGCAACGTACGAGAGTGATTACTCGCAATCGAGCCGTCAGGACTGGCTGAGTGACTGGAAGTGTCTGCTCAACAAGCAGCCCTTGGCGTTTCATGACTGCTTCGTGGCATCGCTTGTCGAACAGGTAGAGCCCGATCTGGTGTTTTGCTGGAACTACGATGGCAGCCTGGAAACCGCCTGCCAGACGAGGAATATTCCGCTGATCTTCAACGAGTTGGGCATGTTGCGGGCGCCCAATCCAATGGCGTATTACTCGGATTCCCGCGGCGTCAATGTGCGCAGCGGCTTCAGTGCCGAGTTTGCCGAGTATCAGTTGCAGTCAACGGCTCTGCCGGCAGATGCTGCGATGGCAAGGCTTGCGCAGATGGAGGCGCTTTATCGCTTCCAGGGCGCCAGCCGAACCCCGATGGTGCTGATCCTGCTTCAAGTGCAGGATGACTCCAACATCATCATGGGATCACCTTTCGCCAGCATGGCCGAATACGTCCGGCATGTACTCGCAGTTGTGGAGGGCGCACCCTTCACGGTCATCGTCAAACCGCATCCCCTCGATGAAGTGCCGGATCTGCCTGAGCAGGTCCAGGTGGCCAGCAAGGAAGACAGCATTACCGACCTGATTGCCGCTGCCGATGTGGTGTTCACTCTCAATTCCTCGGCAGGTTTCGAAGCTGCACTGGCTGGCAAGACGGTCTATGCCTTGGGCAAGGCGCCCTACAGCGGTACCGGGTTGACCATTGATGTTGAGCGGCCGCAGGATCTTGCTGCACTGTGGCAGGCACACGGGGCTGTGGCGCCATGCTCTGCGGCGTTGCGCGCGCGAGTGCTGGATTTTGCCCAGTCGCGTTACTTTTTGAGCGAGGCGCAGTTCAACGAACCTTCGGCACACCTGGCTCGCCTGGCGCGCACGATGTCTGTTGATCCGGCGAGAAACGGTTTTGATCCGGATCTGGAGAGTTACCGCCAGCAATCCTATATCAGCTGGCTCGAAGGAAAGATCGAGGAGGCGCACGGTGAGCTGGCAACGATCAATGAAACCTTTTTTGCCACCAGAGACGAACTGACGAACGTCAGGGATGAGCTGCTTTTGACGAAGGATCAACTTTCAAACATGAACGACAAGTTCGATTCCGTACTGGACGACAGATACCTGCAAGATAACGATGAACTGGTGCAGATTCAGAACTGTCTGCTTTTGGAGCAGGAGCAACTGAGCCTTCAGATTGAATCTTGCCAATCCGAGATAGAGGCGCTCAAGCAGGAGCTGCACCACGTCTATGCCTCGAAATCCTGGCGTATGACCCGACCTGTCCGAGGCGTGCGGCGTTGGCTGCTGGCTTTCTACTGGCAGGCGCGTCACGTATTGATGAATCCTCGTGCCTTGTTGCGGCCGATTTATCAGAAGCTGCCGTTTCTGATCGGTGTACGCATGCGCTTGCGCAGTATCGTGAATGCCACGCGTGCCAGGATGATGCGGGCCATCAATTCGCAGAACAACCTCAAAGCGATACAGACCATCGCTGATCGACGTTTTGGCTACGCGCCGGTTGTTCCAGTGTTCGAGGCGCAGCCCGTAGTCGATGTCTCGATCGTGACATACAACAGCGGCAAATGGGTCGATGGCTTCTTTGCGTCCCTGAAAACGCAGGATTATCCGCTGAACAAGCTCAACCTGTGCTTTGTCGACAATGGTTCCAAAGACAACACGGTTGATGATCTGCAGCGCTGGAAAACCCAGCTGGCCGCCGAACTGGCAGGTTTCGAAATCGTCCAGGGTGAAAACGTCGGTTTTGGCCTGGGTCATGATCGGGCGATCAAAACCGGGCATTCGGAATTTGTACTGATCAGCAACATCGACATCGTCTTCGCCCCTGACTCGATCTCCCGGGTGGTGGCGACCGCCCATTCCGATACCTCGGGCGCCGTTGCCTCATGGGAATTGCGCCAGGCGCCGTATGAGCATCCAAAATATTATGATCCGGTAACCCACGAAACCAACTGGTCTTCCCATGCCTGCATTCTGGTTCGACGCTCTGCGTATGCCAAAGTAGGTGGATACGAGCATGAGATCTTCATGTACGGCGAAGATGTCGAGCTGTCCTATCGGTTTCGTTCCTACGGTTATCAGTTGAAATACTGCCCGTCTGCCGTGGTGTATCACTACACCTATGAGCACGAAAACCATGTCAAGCCGATCCAGTTCACCGGAAGTACCCTGGCCAATGCCTACTTGCGGCTGCGCTACGGGGATTTCGGTGACAAGTTCGGTGCGCTGGTCCTGCAAACGGCCCTGTTGTTCCGGCCGGAAGTGTATTCGGGCGCACGCCGTGATCTGATCGGCAACATCCGCAAGATACTGCGCAAGGCGCCACATTTTCTTTCCGGCAAAGGGCGCAGCAAAGAGGTCAGTTATCCGTTCCGTGGTTTTGACTACGAGATGATTCGCGACGGTGCTTTCTGGACTATTGGCGAACCGTTGGCCGAAGCGCCTCTGGTAACGATCGTGACCCGTACTTACCGCAACCGGAATGAGTTCCTGCGTCAGGCGATCATGTCCGTGCTGAACCAGACTTATCCGAACGTAGAGTTGGTGGTGGTCGAGGACGGGGGCGAAACGATGAAGGATCTGGTGGCCGAGTTCCAATCTCCGGAAGGTCGCCCGATTCGCTTCTACGGAATGGACAAGGTTGGCCGCTCGGTGACGGGTAACTATGGTCTTGAGATGGCCAAGGGCACCTACTGCATGTTCCTCGATGACGATGACCTTTTGTTCTCCGATCACGTCGAGGTGCTGGTCACGGCATTGGCGAAAAACCCCGAATCGGTGGCAGCGTACTCGCTGGCCATGGAGGTCGGGACGAACACCGCAGCGGATGGCCGTTACATTGAGGTCAGCCATGAAACACCGTCGTACTACAAACACGAGTATGACTACGACATTCTGCTGGACCACAATTTCATCCCGATCCAGTCGCTGTTGTTCCAGCGTGCGCTTTTCTTGCAGCGGGGCGGTTTCGAGACGGACATGAGCAATCTGGAAGACTGGAACCTGTGGCTCAGATACGGTTATGGCAATAGGTTCACGTATGTGGCCAAGACCACTTCACTGTTCCGTACACCGGCTGATCCGAACGTACGTCTTGAACGGCACAAGTTGTTGCACGAGGCTTACAACCTTGCCAAGGACCGAGCAACAAAGTCCTGCGAAAGTTATAGCCCGCTAAACTGAACAACGATCAGAAAGTGATGATCAAAAAAAGAGCCGGTTCAATATGGCTCTTTTTTTTTAGGGTATCCATGGACGAATGGGTTCCAGGCGTTAATCTCCAATAACGCGGGTTCGTTGGTCGCCGGGGTCATAGGCCGGGCCGATTCGTCGGAACATCGTGTTCACTGTCGAATCCACGCCCAGGCCATGTCGGTTAGGTTTAAAGTGTGGGGCGAGGCAGGTAAAATTCGTCCGGATCTTGTTGCCCACTGAAGGGAGTTCTCGTAGGTGCTAGATATCAATATGGGCAGGTTGAGACCGTTTTTGTTGGGGTTGCCGCGCCGGCAGAAGAGATTGCTGCAAGTCGTCACGGACATCGTCCTTGTTTGGGCTGCCTTGTGGATGGCTTTCGTGGTGCGACTTGGGGTGGACGAAATGGTCAACCCGTTCAAAGTTCACCTGTGGCTGTTTGTCTGTGCCCCCTGCGTCGCTATCCCCTTGTTTGTGCGTTTCGGCATGTATCGAGCGGTGATGCGTTATTTCGGCAACGATGCGCTCGTCGCAATCATCAAGGCCGTCAGCCTGTCCTCACTGGTTCTGGCACTCGTCGTTTATTGGTACAGCAATCATCAGGTTGTCGTGCCCCGCTCGATCATTTTCAACTACTGGTGGCTGAGCCTTGTCATCATTGGTGGTTTGCGCCTGTGCATGCGTCAGTACTTTATGGGGGACTGGTTCACGGCCGCGCAGCATGTTCCGTTTACAAGTCGTGACGATGGTTTGACCAAGGTGGCCATCTACGGAGCGGGCGTGGCCGGCAATCAACTGGTGGCGGCGCTGCGCATGGGACGCGTGATGCGTCCGGTTGCCTTCATCGATGACGACCCGGGGATTTCGGATCGCTCGATATCCGGCCTTCAGGTTTATAAGCCTAAACATATTCAGCAAATGATTGATGTGACAGGCGCGCAGGAAATCCTTCTCGCATTGCCATCGTCGACCCGTGCCCGGCGCCGGGAAATTCTCAATCTGCTCGAAGGATTCCCGCTGCACGTGCGAAGCGTGCCCAATTTCACGGACCTGGCCAGTGGTCGGGTCAGGGTCGAGGACATTCAAGAAGTCGATATCGCCGACCTTCTGGGGCGCGATTCGGTGCCGGCACAACCGGACTTGCTTGAGCGCTGCATCAAAGGCAAGGCCGTAATGGTAACCGGCGCCGGAGGCTCGATCGGTTCGGAACTTTGCCGACAGATTTTTGCAATGGCACCGACTACGCTGATCCTGTTTGAGCATAGTGAGTTCAATCTCTACAGCATTCTGTCAGAACTGGAACAGCGCGGAACTCGGGAGTCGTTATCGATTCGTCTGTTACCGATCCTGGGTTCGATCCGCCATCAGGACAAACTGCTGGATGTGATGAAAACCTGGAAGGTCGATACGGTTTATCATGCGGCCGCCTACAAACATGTGCCGATGGTTGAACACAACATCGCCGAGGGGGTGCTGAACAACGTGATCGGAACGCTGAACACCGCCCAAGCCGCGTTGCAGGCACGGGTGTCGAATTTCGTTTTGATCTCCACAGATAAAGCGGTGCGCCCAACCAATGTCATGGGCAGTACCAAACGACTGGCCGAGTTGACGCTTCAGGCTCTCAGCCGGGAAGTGGCGCCGGTCATGTTCGGTGACAAGGCCAATGTCTCACGTGTGAACAAAACCCGTTTCACCATGGTTCGATTTGGCAATGTGCTGGGTTCTTCCGGTTCGGTGATCCCGTTGTTTCACAGCCAGATCAAGACCGGTGGGCCGCTGACCGTCACACATCCGAAGATCACCCGGTACTTCATGACCATCCCTGAAGCAGCCCAATTGGTCATCCAGGCCGGCTCGATGGGGCAGGGCGGTGACGTATTCGTGCTGGATATGGGAGAGCCGGTAAAAATCGTTGAACTGGCAGAGAAAATGATCCACTTATCGGGATTGAGCATTCGTTCTGAACGCAATCCCCAAGGCGATATCTCTATCGAGTTCACTGGGTTGCGTCCCGGGGAGAAACTCTACGAAGAGCTCTTGATCGGTGACAATGTTGCCGCCACTCCTCATCCGATGATCATGACTGCAAACGAAGATCATCTGTCATGGGATGTGTTGAAGGGGCGACTGCACGAACTGCTCGAAGCGGTCGACGAAGATGACTACTCCCGTGTGCGGCAACTTCTACGAGAGACCGTGAGCGGGTATACCCCTGATGGCGAAATTGTTGACTGGATCTACCAGCAGCGTCGCCTGGAGCCTTGATCTGCTGGGTCGATGGAGTCGGTCGGCAGTGGCAATCTAACGAGCGCCATGACGAGCAGTGTTTCTATACGGATCATAGGCAAGGGTTGTAAGTCATGAGGACGCAAGCTCAAACATGGATCCATCTCGTCCTCAATTATCTCATATCCTGTAACGAATGCATTTTTGACAGGCGCCCGCCATGGCCTAAGTTTGGGTAGCAGCTTCGGAAAGGCTGCTTTCTAAAACGATGATGGAGCGTCACTTTATGCGTATCGGTTACTTCTGTTCCTTGATGTTTGCTTTGCTTACCAGCGCTTCGATTGCCGCCATCGCGGCTCCCGTTGCGCCAGTACAGTCGCCTGAAATCTCTTCGACAGCGGAGGTCACAGCCCCCTCCCAAGGTGCCCGACTCGATCTTAACGAAGCCGATGCGGCCACATTGCAAAAGGAACTGGCGGGAGTGGGCGAGGCCAAGGCGAAAGCGATTGTTGCTTATCGTGAAACAAACGGGCCGTTTGCGTCCGTGGATGAACTGCTGGAAGTGAAGGGGATCGGCAAGGCGATCCTGGATCGCAATCGCGACAAGCTGAAAGTGAACTAAGCTGATTGTTCAACGCCAAGGGGCCGGTCATTGACCGGCCCTTTTTGCTTCCCGCTTCCTTCAAGCGTTGCAGGAGGGCTACAGCCTTTCCGTCGGAAAATAGAAAATTACGGCTATCATATTGGTTTGAGATTATGCCTATAATAATTTCAGTCGCCACTGAAGCCCTCTGCTTTTCAGCGGTCGCTCATTCCTCACGCATTCCAGGAGTATCGTCATGAATTCCCCGAAATCCCAAGGCACGGCGCTGGTCACTGGCGCTTCTTCCGGCATCGGAGCGGTGTATGCCGAGCGGTTGGCGGCACGTGGTTTTGACCTGTTGCTGGTGGCTCGCGATCAGGAACGCCTGGAGTCCGCGGCCAGCAAGCTGCGGGATGCCCATGGTGTTCAGGTCGAAGTCCTGAAAGCCGATCTGACCCAGAAGGATGAAGTGCTCAAGCTTGAGCAGCGCCTGCGCAGCGATTCCGGCATCAGCCTGCTGGTCAACAACGCGGGCGTGGCAGTCAATGGCTTGCTGGCCAACGCCGATCCCGAGGTGCTGGAGCAACTGATTCAATTGAACGTCACAACCCTGACCCGGCTGGCAGCCGCAGCAGCCTCTGCGTTCACCCGCGCCGGGCGTGGCACGATCATCAACATTGCGTCGGTGGTCGCCTTGTTCCCCGAACGTTTCAACGCCACTTACAGCGCCAGCAAGGCGTATGTGTTGAGCCTGACGCAATCGCTCAATACCGAATTGGAAGGCACCGGGGTCAAGGTGCAAGCGGTATTGCCCGGTGTGACCCGCACCGAAATCTGGGAACGCTCCGGTTTTGATGCCAGCGGCATTCCGGCGGAAATGGTCATGGAGGCGGGCGAGATGGTCGATGCCGCGCTGTCCGGTCTGGATCAGGGCGAGCTCGTCACGATTCCTTCGCTGCCCGATGCGGGCGAGTGGCAAGCCTTTGTTGCCGCCCGTCATGTAATGGCGCCCAACCTGTCCCACAGCTCGGCGGCCAGCCGTTACAAGTAAAAGTCTTTTTGAGTCTCGAGAGGTCAACCCGATATGGATCAGCGTCGAGTAGTTGTCACGGGTATGGGCCTGGTATCGCCCTTGGGAAGCGGCGTCGAAGTCGTCTGGCAGCGCCTGCTGGCCGGGCGTTCGGGATTGCGAAACCTCCCGGAAGCGGTGATTGCCGATCTGCCGACCCGGGTCGGCGGTGTGGTGCCGACGATGGAGGAGGACGCCGAAGCGGGTTTCGATCCTGACCGTGCCACGCCACCCAAAGAACAGAAGAAAATGGATCGTTTCATTCTGTTCGCGATGGAGGCAGCCCGGCAGGCGCTTGAACAGGCCGGCTGGCATCCGACCGAATCCCAGGCTCAGGAGCGCACCGCGACCATCATCGGCTCCGGTGTCGGCGGCTTCGGTGCGATCGCCGATGCGGTGCGCACCACCGACAGCCGTGGCCCGCGACGCTTGTCGCCGTTCACCATCCCCTCGTTTCTGGTCAACCTTGCGGCGGGGCATGTCTCGATCCAGCACGGTCTCAAGGGCCCGCTCGGTGCACCGGTCACCGCGTGTGCCGCCGGCGTGCAGGCGATCGGTGACGCGGCTCGATTGATTCGCGCCGGTGAGGCCGACATCGCGGTGTGCGGCGGTGCCGAGGCATCAATCGATCGAGTCAGCCTCGCCGGGTTTGCCGCAGCGCGAGCTTTGTCCAGCGGCTACAACGACACGCCTGAGCGCGCTTCACGCCCGTTCGACAGCGGCAGGGACGGTTTCGTGATGGGCGAGGGTGCCGGGCTGCTGGTGATCGAGTCGCTGGAGCATGCGCTGGCGCGTGGCGCGCAGCCGTTGGTCGAACTGGTCGGCTACGGCACCAGCGCTGACGCCTATCACCTGACCGCCGGGCCGGAAGATGGCAGCGGCGCCCGACGGGCGATGACTCTGGCGCTGGCCCAGGCCGGTATCACGCCGGATCAGGTGCAGCATCTGAACGCCCATGCGACTTCGACGCCGGTGGGCGACCTCGGTGAGTTGGCTGCAATCAAGTCGGTGTTTGGTGCGCAAAACGCAATCGCCGTCACCTCGACCAAATCCGCGACGGGGCATCTGCTCGGCGCGGCGGGAGGTCTGGAAGCAATCTTCACGCTGTTGGCGATCCGCGATCAGATCGTTCCGCCTACCCTCAACCTGGAGACTCCCGATCCGGCGAGCGAAGGCGTGGACATCGTCCACGGTCAGGCGCGGTCGATGCCGATCGAGTATGCGTTGTCCAACGGGTTCGGCTTCGGCGGGGTCAATGCCAGCGTGCTGTTCAAGCGCTGGCAGGCTTAGTCTTCGGAGCGCTTGAGGTGTTCGCGGGTGACGTCGAGGATCTGCTGCGCAAACTCAGGATCCGCGACACTGCGTGACAGCAGGAGCGCCCCGGCCAGTGTCGCCATGATGACGATGCTGCGTTCGGCGGCGTTCTCGCCTTCAAGGGTACCTTCGATCTGATCCAGGCGAGCCTTGAGTACTTCGTCGCTGGTCGGGCTCGGTTGGCCGCGCAACCCCAGCTCGGATGAAATGGTCAGCAGCGGGCAGCCTTCATGAGGAGAGGTCTGGTGCCATTCGGAGAGGTACGTATCGATGAAGGCTTCCAGTGGTTTTTCCTGGGCGAACAGCTCCTCGCACAAGCCCGCTACCTGATCGCCAGCCGCTTGCAGGGCTTTTTCAACCAGCTCGTCCTTCGATTTGAAATGCGAATAAAAGCCGCCATGGGTCAGGCCCAGCGCCTTCATCAATGGTTGCAGACCGGTCGCACCAATGCCGTCCTTGCGAAACCGCTCGGACGCTTCCTTGATGATGCGCTGATGGGTCTGGGCTTTATGATCCTGCGAGTAACGCATTTAAACTCTCCGCAACAAGATCGCCATCTTAACCAATGCAAATTGAATGGTGACTGTACTTCTACTTCTAAAAAAACGGCCGGTGACTCCGACATGTTCGTAACAGCCATCAACGATTGGCACGGATAGTGGTTGCAGCTTGCAAAGTTGCCATCACTTGAGGAGCAGGAGAATCATGTACAAAGACTACCCGGCCGCCTATCAGGTCAGCAAAGGCTCGGCGTTACAGGTCAATACACCTTTCTATGAACGGATTCGCGACCGCAAGGACGGGCGCACGCTGATCGAACAATTCGAAGTGCCGATCCGCACCGGGCGTGCCTGGCATGTGCCGGCGGGGCATGTGTTTCGTGTCACCACACCGGTCGGGCCCCAGGTGGGCGATTTCAATGTGTGGAACGCACACGATCCGCGTGAACGGATGTGGGCGGCGCGCACCCGGCAGCTGCAGGGCGCGCATGTCAGCACCCATGACCGGTTGTGGTCGAACCTGCCTTTTCTGCGTCCGCTGGTAACCATCACCGATGACAGCCTGGCCGACTATGGCATTGATGAACACGGTGGGCGCCTGCACGATTTGCTCGGCACGCGCTGCGATCCCTATGTGAACAAAATGCTCACCGGCGAGGATTTTCATCATCACTGCCATTCCAACCTGACCCGCGCCGTGTTGCCCCATGGCCTGACCGAGTTCGATGTGCATGACGTGCTGAACATCTTCCAGTGCACCGGCCTGAATCACGATGACCTGTATTTCATGAAGGCCTGCCCGGCGCAGAAGGGCGATTATCTGGAGTTCTTTGCCGAAATCGACTTGCTGTGCGCGTTGTCGACCTGTCCGGGTGGTGACTTGTCATTGGCGATGTGGGGGCCGGACGCGCAGGATCCGCTGACCGTGTGCCGCCCGCTCGGGGTGGAAATCTATCGTCTGGACGAGGCGCTGCTCGAAGGCTGGAGCCAGCCGGAACGTGCGGCGTACAAAGGCCTGCATGGCTTGCACATTGCCAAGGCCGAGTGGGAAAAGTAATCGCCACAAAAACAAACCCCGCCGATTCAGGCGGGGTTTTTCGTTCAGCGGTCCTGCGCGTCCTTGATGTCCGCTTCGGCATTGCGTTCAGCGACGCGCTTGCGTTGTTCATCGGTCAGTTCGACCTTGTTGGCGGTGTCACGCAACATCATCAGACCGCCGACGATCGAGCCGATTGCAACGACCAGAATCAACCAGGCATACCAGGGCATAACGGCTCTCCTTAAAGGCAGGTCGACGGGCGAGGGTTTCGCCGTGCAACGCTGCATACCACTTTGAGCGAAGTGCATTCGCAGTGGTTCCATTCTAGGCCGGTTATGCCCGTTGCGGTTTACAGTCCGGTAAGCATGGCGTCTGCCGGGGCGTTGGCGCGCAATTGGCCGGTCAACAGGAAGTAGCCGAAACCGACCGCCATGAAGCCGAGGAAGATCAGCCCGATCAGTGCATTGAACCAGGCCATCGCCACCAGGCACACCACGGCCAGTACCAGTGCGATCAATGGAATCAGCGGATAGCACGGCGCGCGGAAGGTGCGTTCCAGATTCGGTTCGGATTTACGCAGTTTGAACAGGCTGAGCATGCTCATGATGTACATCACGATCGCGCCGAATACCGCCATGGTGATCATCGCGGCAGTGAGGGTCATGCCGCCGAGGTTGATCAGGCCGTCACTGTAGATCGCCGCGATACCGATCACGCCACCGGCGATGATGGCGCGGTGCGGGGTTTGAAAGCGCGACAGTTTCGCCAGTGAGGCGGGCAGGTAACCGGCGCGGGCGAGGGCGAAGAACTGCCGCGAGTAGCCAAGAATGATCCCGTGGAAACTCGCCACCAGCCCGAACAGGCCGATCCACACCAGCATGTGCAGCCAGCCGGAACTGTCGCCGACCACAGTTTTCATCGCCTGAGGCAGCGGGTCGTTGATGTTCGATAGGGTGCGCCAGTCACCGACGCCACCGGCGAAGAACATCACGCCCATCGCCAGCAATACCAGGGTCAGAATGCCGCTGATGTAGGCCTTGGGAATCGTGCGTTTCGGGTCCTTGGCTTCCTCGGCGGCCATGGCCGCACCTTCAATGGCAAGGAAGAACCAGATCGCGAACGGAATCGCCGCGAACATCCCGGCAATCGCCGGAGCACCGAAGATGTCCGAACCAGCCCAGCCATTGAGCGCGAAGTTGCTGAAGCTGAAGGCTGGCGCGACCACGCCCATGAACACCAGCAACTCGGCGACGGCCAGGACGCAGACGATCAACTCGAAGGTCGCGGCCAGTTTCACACCGAGAATGTTCAGACCCATGAAGACGATGTACGCACCGACCGCCGCGTGTTTCGGATCGAGAGCCGGAAACTGCACGTTCAGGTACGCGCCAATCGCCAAGGCAATCGCTGGCGGGGCGAAGACGAATTCGATCAGCGTCGCCAGTCCGGCGATCAATCCGCCTTTTTCACCGAAAGCCCGGCGACTGTAGGCAAACGGCCCGCCCGCGTGGGGGATCGCCGTGGTCAGTTCGGTAAAGCTGAAGATGAAACAGGTGTACATGGTCGCGACCATGAACGAGGTCACCAGGAAACCCAGGGTTCCCGCGACGCCCCAGCCATAACTCCAGCCGAAATATTCCCCGGAAATCACCAGCCCCACCGCGATGCCCCACAGGTGCAACGTGCCCAGCGTGGGTTTGAGTTGTGTGTTCATGCGTTTGCTCCCTGAACGGTTTGGAAAGCTCGGGGAAGGGCGTGTGCAGTGGGCGTGCCATTTTGTATTGGCGGGTCGTAATGGGCTGAAAGCTGTCGTATCGGGGATGTTCGCGGCTTGATGGCTTCTTTTTTGTGCGCCAGTCAGGTGCGCCGCCAGCCGGATGCCGTCGTAAAGAAGGCATAAACCCACTCTTTACGCTTTCTTTATGCCCCGCGCGCACCCTCGCTCTCGTTCCTTTACAGCCTCCTTTCCGACAATGCCTCCACACGCGGCAATACGCCGTAACACGGAGATCTTCCATGAGCGTTCTGGACGGGGTGTCACTGCTGCTGGCAGTGGGGCTGTTCATTTATCTGTTGGTTGCGCTGTTGCGCGCGGACCGGACTTAGGAGCGGCTATGCACAGTTATGACTATTGGCTGATCCTCGCATTCTTCGCGGTGGTCTTGCTGCCGGCGCCGTTCCTCGGGCGCTTCTACTACAAGGTGATGGAGGGCCAGCGCACATGGCTGACGCCGATTCTCGGCCCGGTCGAGCGCGGCTGTTACCGCATCGCCGGGGTTAATCCGCAGGATGAACAGAGCTGGCAGAAATACACGCTGGCGCTGCTGGCGTTCAACCTCGCCGGTTTCCTGCTGCTGTTCGCGATTCTGCTGTTCCAGGATCACCTGCCGCTGAACCCGCAAAACCTGCCGGGCCAGGAGTGGACCCTCGCGTTCAACACCGCCGTCAGTTTCATGACCAACACCAACTGGCAGGCCTACAGCGGCGAAGCGTCGCTCAGCTACCTGAGCCAGATGGTCGGCCTCACCGTGCAGAACTTCGTCAGCGCCGCCACCGGCCTCGCCGTACTGGTTGCGCTGTGCCGTGGTATCGGGCGTAAATCCACCAAAACCCTCGGTAACTTTTGGGTCGACATGACCCGCGCCACCCTCTACGGCTTGCTGCCGCTGTGCCTGCTGCTGGCGCTGTACCTGGTGTGGCAGGGCGTGCCGCAGACCTTCGCGCAATACGTGAACGCTGTGACGATGCAGGGCGTTGATCAGGTGATCCCGCTCGGCCCGGCCGCCAGCCAGATTGCGATCAAGCAACTGGGCACCAACGGCGGTGGTTTCTTCGGCGTCAACTCGGCGCATCCGTTCGAGAACCCGACCGCGTGGAGCAACCTGTTCGAAGTCGCGTCGATCATTCTGATCCCGGTGGCGCTGGTGTTCACCTTCGGTCACTACGTGAAGGACCTGCGTCAGAGCCGCGCCATCATCGGCTGCATGCTCGCGCTGTTCATCATCGGCGGCGCCACTTCGCTGTGGGCCGAATACCAGCCGAACCCGGCGCTGAACAACGTGGCCGTCGAACAGACTGCACCGCTGGAAGGCAAGGAAGCGCGCTTCGGCACCACCGCCACCGTGCTGTGGTCGGTGACCACCACCGCCGCGTCGAACGGTTCGGTCAACGGCATGCATGACAGCCTCAACCCGCTCAGCGGCATGGTCGCGCTGGTCAACATGATGGTCGGCGAAGTGATCTTCGGCGGCGTCGGCGCCGGGCTCTACGGCATGTTGCTGAACGTGCTGATCGCGGTGTTCCTTGCCGGCCTGATGATCGGCCGCACCCCGGAATACCTCGGCAAGAAACTCCAGGCCCGTGAAGTACAGCTGCTGGTCGTCACCCTGCTGGTGATGCCGGTTGGCGTGCTGGTGCTCGGCGCGATTGCCGCGAGCCTGCCCGGCCCGGTGGCGGCGGTGAGCAACCCCGGCCCGCACGGTTTCAGCCAATTGCTCTACGCCTACACCTCGGCCAGTGCCAACAACGGTTCGGCGTTCGGCGGATTCGGCGCCAACACCGCGTTCCACAACCTGATGCTCGGCCTGGGCGTGTTGATCGGCCGCTTCGGTTACATCCTCCCGGTACTGGCCCTGGCCGGCAGCCTGGCGATGAAGAAAACCGCACCGATCGGCCAGAACAGCTTCCCGACCCACGGCCCGCTGTTCGTGACCCTGTTGACCGTGACCATTTTGCTGGTGGGCGGCCTGACCTTCTTGCCGACCCTGGCGCTCGGCCCGATTGCCGAACACCTGAGCATGGGCTTCTAAGGAATCCATCATGAATATGCATGTTCCAGCTTCAAAACCAGCGGCAGCTGCCAAGTCGGCTGAAGCTCCGAAAACCGCGATCAGCGCCCTGTGGCGTCCGGCGCTGGTGCAAGCGTTCGTCAAGCTCGATCCGCGCCAGTTGCAGCGCTCGCCGGTGATGCTGGTGGTCGAACTGACGGCGATCCTGACCACCGTGCTGTGCTTCATTCCCGACAGCAGTGTGCCGACTTTCGTTGCCGCGCAAATCGCCCTGTGGCTGTGGTTCACCGTGTTGTTCGCCAACTTCGCCGAAGCGTTGGCCGAAGGTCGCGGCAAGGCTCGCGCCGACAGCCTCAAGGCCGGCAGCGAGGGCCTTAGCGCCCGACGCAAACTGGCCAACGGCAGTTTCCAGGTCGTACCGGCCACCAGCCTGCGCAAGGGCGATGTGGTGCGCGTCGAAGCCGGGGAAATGATCCCCGGTGACGGCGAAGTCATCGAAGGCATCGCGGCCGTTAACGAAGCGGCGATCACCGGTGAATCGGCGCCGGTGATTCGCGAGTCCGGCGGCGACCGCTCCGCCGTCACCGGCAACACCCGGCTGGTGTCCGACTGGTTGCTGGTGAAGATCACCGCCAACCCCGGTGAGTCGACCCTTGACCGCATGATCGCGCTGGTCGAAGGCGCCAAGCGCCAGAAGACCCCGAACGAAGTGGCGCTGGATATTCTGCTGATCGGTCTGACCCTGATCTTCCTGCTGGTGGTCGTGACCCTGCAGCCGTTCGCCCACTTCGCCAACGGCAGCCTGCCGCTGGTGTTCCTGGTGGCGTTATTGGTCACACTGATTCCGACCACCATCGGCGGTCTGCTGTCGGCGATCGGGATTGCCGGGATGGATCGTCTGGTGCGTCTGAACGTGATCGCCAAGTCCGGTCGTGCGGTGGAAGCGGCGGGTGACGTGCACGTGTTGCTGCTGGACAAGACCGGCACCATCACTTTCGGTAACCGTCGTTGCAGCGCGGTATATGCCGCGCCGGGCGTGAATGCCCGTGAGCTGGCCGAAGGCGCACTGTTCGCTTCGCTGGCTGACGAAACTGCCGAAGGCAAGTCCATCGTCGAGTACCTGCGCGGCACCAATCCGCAACCGGAACCTTCGCCGGAAACTCTGACCGCCGTACCGTTCAGTGCCGAAACCCGCTTGTCCGGTGTCGACTATCAGGGCCGTGTATTCCGCAAGGGCGCGGTGGATTCGCTGCTGGCCTTCCTCGGTCAACAACGCAAGGATCTGGCCCCGGCGCTGTCCCGGGAAATCGACAAGATCGCCCAGAGCGGCGGCACCCCGTTGCTGGTCTGCGCCGACGGCAAACTGCTCGGTGCGATCCATCTGAAAGACGTGGTCAAGCCGGGCATCCGCGAGCGTTTCGCTGAACTGCGCAAACTGGGGATTCGCACGGTGATGGTCACCGGCGACAACCCGTTGACTGCCGCCGCGATTGCCGCTGAAGCAGGCGTCGACGACGTGCTGGCCGAAGCGACACCGGAGAAAAAACTCGCCCGTATCCGTCACGAGCAGAACGACGGTCGTCTGGTCGCGATGTGCGGCGACGGCGCCAACGATGCCCCGGCGCTGGCCCAGGCTGACGTCGGCATGGCGATGAACGACGGCACCCAAGCCGCGCGCGAAGCGGCCAACATGGTCGACCTCGACAGCGATCCGACCAAGCTGTTGGACGTGGTGCAGATCGGCAAGGAGTTGCTGGTGACCCGTGGCGCGCTGACGACCTTTTCCATCGCCAACGACGTGGCCAAGTACTTTGCGATCCTGCCGGCTCTTTTCGCGGCGATTTACCCGCAACTGGGCGTGCTGAACATCATGCATTTGAGCAGCCCGCAGAGCGCGATTCTGTCGGCCATCGTTTTCAACGCCCTGATCATCGTCGTGCTGATCCCGCTGGCCCTGCGCGGCGTGCGGGTGCAAGCGGCGAGTGCGGCGGCGCTGCTGCGTCGCAATCTGCTGATCTATGGTCTGGGCGGGATTCTGGTGCCGTTCGTGGGGATCAAGGCGATCGACATGCTGTTGACGGCGTTGCATCTGGTTTGAACCTGAACAGCGGTGTGCCGGGCACACCGCTTCAAGCACGAATTCGAGGATTTTGAAATGTCCACAATGTTACGTCCGGCCCTGAGCCTGCTGGTGCTGATGACCCTGGTCACCGGCGTTGCCTATCCGCTGGTAGTTACGGGCGTCGCGCAAGTCGCCTTCCCCGAGCAGGCCAACGGCAGCCTGGTGCGCGATGCCGAAGGCAAGGTGCGCGGCTCGTCCCTGATCGCTCAAGATTTTGTCGGCGATGCCTGGTTCCATCCACGTCCATCAGCCGGTGCCTTTGCAACCGTGTCGAGCAGTGCGAGCAACCTGTCGCCAAGCAATCCGGCGCTGGCCACTCGGGTAATCGATGACGCCAACAAGCTGCAGGTTCCCGGTCAGGGCCCGGTGCCGCTGGCGCTGCTGACCACCTCCGGCAGCGGTCTCGATCCGCACTTGCCACCGGCCGCGATTGCCTATCAACTGGCGCGTGTCGCGGCAGCGCGCAATTTGCCGGTGGCGACTCTGCAGCAACTGCTCGACACGCACATCGAACAGCCGCTGGTAGGCCCGCCAGTGGTGAATGTGCTGGCGCTGAACATGGCGCTGGAAAAGTTGTAATGGATGGGACGCAGAGCGTCCCGGGCTGCATTCCCACGCAGACGGTTCGACGCCTCGACGTGGGAACGATCACAGGAAGAGAGAGCTTCAAGCATGAGTGACTCCGGCCGCGCCGACGCGCTGTTAGCAGACTTGCCCCGCGATGGACGCGGCCGGCTCAAGGTTTTTCTCGGCGCAGCGCCAGGCGTGGGCAAGACCTACGCGATGTTGCAGGCCGCCCACAGCCAGCTGCGCCAGGGCGTGAAAGTCATCGCCGGGGTGGTCGAAACCCACGGCCGCGCCGAAACCGAAGCGCTACTCGGCGGCCTGCCGCAACTGCCGCTGGTGCGCTCGGAGTATCGTGGCGTCACGCTCGAAGAAATGGACCTCGACGGCCTGCTCGCGGCCAAGCCGAAGCTTGTGCTGGTGGATGAACTCGCTCACAGCAACGCCCCCGGCAGCCGCCACGCCAAACGCTGGCAGGACATTCAGGAACTGCTCGCCGCCGGCATCGACGTGTACACCACGGTCAACGTCCAGCACCTGGAAAGCCTCAACGATCAGGTGCGCGGCATCACCGGTGTACAGGTACGCGAAACCCTGCCGGATTGGGTGCTGCAAGAAGCCTACGAATTGCTGCTGATCGACCTGCCGCCCCGCGAACTGCTCGAGCGCCTGCGCGAAGGCAAGGTCTACGTACCGGAGCAGGCGCGCGCCGCGATAGATGCATTTTTCACCCAGACCAACCTCACCGCGCTGCGCGAACTGGCGATGCAGACCGCTGCCGCGCAGGTCGATAACGATCTCGCTCAGGGCTATCGCCAGCTCGGTCAGGCCGCGCCAGCGGTGCGCGGGCGCTTGCTGGTCGGGGTCGATGGCGATGCCCAGGCTGAACGGCTGGTGCGTCACGCCAGCCGCGTCGCCCAGCGTCGGCATTTGCCGTGGAGTCTGGTGCACGTCGATAACGGCAGCGTGCGCGACGAGCAATCGCGCCTGCGTCTGCAAAGCGCCCAGCAACTGGCCGAACGCCTCGGCGGCGAAGTGGTGTTGCTACGGGCCGGCGAAGTGGCGAAAACCCTGATCCAGCATGCCGCTGAACGGCGGGCGAGTCTGGTGCTCGTCGGCCAGTCGCGGCCGCGCCTGCGCAGGCGTCTGTTCGGTGGTGGGCTGGCGGCGCGTTTGCTGCGTCAGGCCCATGGTCTGGAAATCAACGTGCTGGACAGTGATCAGGAACAGCATCAACCGCGCCCGCGTGTAGCGCCGACGTTGGTGTGGTTCGACTATGCACTGGCGCTGGTCGCCACGCTGTTGGCCAGTGCGCTGGCGTGGGCGGTGTCCAGCGTGCTGCCGTTGCCGAACATCTCGCTGGTGTTCCTTGCGGCGGTGTTGCTGGTGGCGGTGCGCAGCAGTCTCGGCCCGGCGCTGGCCTGTGCGGCGCTGTCGTTTCTGACGTACGACTTTCTGTTCATTCCGCCGAATTTCTCCTTCAGCATCCAGCGCGAAGAGGACGTGCTGACGTTGCTGTTCTTCCTGCTGATGGCGGCGCTCACCGGCAACCTCGCGGCGCGTCAGCGGCGGCAATTGCAGGCACTGCGCGATACCCAGGAAGAGACCACCGAACTGCTCGACC
Organism: Pseudomonas sp. GM25; assembly: GCF_000282255.1. Lineage (NCBI taxonomy): Bacteria > Pseudomonadati > Pseudomonadota > Gammaproteobacteria > Pseudomonadales > Pseudomonadaceae > Pseudomonas > Pseudomonas sp. GM25. The sequence continues at coordinate 105,582 of NZ_AKJQ01000006.1, forward strand.
TGTCGCGCAAACTCACCGCCGCAACAGATCGCCAGGCCGTGGTCAGCGCCGCCGCGCAGCACCTCAATGGCTGGAGCGATCTGCAACTGTGTCTGCTCAATCGCGACGGGCAGGGCGGCTGGAAAGTCGAAACCGGCGGGCCGCTGCAGTTCACGGAGTCCGAGCGCGCCGCCGCCGACTGGGCCTGGCAACACGATCAACCGGCGGGCATGGGCACCGGCACGTTGCCGTTCGGGCGCTGGTGGTGGTGGCCGCTGTCGGTGGAAGACGGACCGCTGGCGCTGCTCGGTGTGTGTGCCAAGGAAGGCCAGACCTTGAGCGGCCAGCGTCGTCGTTTGCTGACAGCGTTGAGCCAGCCTCTGGCTCAGGCCCTGGCCCGGGCGCAACTGGCCGATGACCTGGAAGCCGCGCGTCTGCACGGCGAAACCGAACAACTGCGCAGTGCCTTGCTGGCCTCGGTGTCCCACGATTTGCGCACGCCGCTGACCTCGATGCGCGGCAGCATCGACAGCCTGCTGGCGCTCGGCGAAGCGATCCCGCTGGAGGATCGCCGCGAGCTGCTCGAAGGCACCCGCGATGAAGCCGAGCGCCTCGACCGCTACATCCAGAACCTGCTGGACATGACTCGTCTCGGCCACGGCGCCCTGAAGCTGGCGCGGGACTGGGTGTCGCCGGCGGACATCGTCGGCAGTGCGCTCAATCGTCTGCGAGCGGTGTTGTCGTCATTGCAGGTCGCGACCGATGTGCCGGCAGAATTGCCGTTGCTGTTCGTGCATGCCGCGCTGATCGAACAGGCGCTGGTGAACGTGCTGGAAAACGCCGCCCGATTCTCGCCGTCCCACGGCCGTCTGCAATTGCGCGCCGGGGCGGATGACAGCGAAGTGTTTTTCTCGGTCAGTGATGAAGGGCCGGGTATTCCAGTCGATGAGCGGGCGAAGATTTTCGACATGTTCTACACCGCCGCCCGGGGTGATCGGGGCGGGCAGGGCACCGGCCTCGGGCTGGCGATCTGTCAGGGCATGGTCGGCGCCCATGGCGGGCGGATCAGTGTCGGTGACGGCATCGACGGACGCGGCACCTGCATCACCCTGCACCTGCCGTTGCAGACGCAACCGGGGATGGACGGTGAAGCCTGATCCGCGCTGCGCTACTCTCTTGCCACTCTTTTGTGTTGATGTGAATTCATGAGCCAGACCGCGACCATTTTGGTCATCGATGACGAACCGCAGATCCGCAAGTTTCTGCGCATCAGCCTCGCTTCCCAGGGCTACAAAGTGCTGGAGGCCGGCACCGGCGCCGAGGGCCTGGCCCAAGCGGCGCTGAACAAGCCGGATCTGCTGGTGCTCGACCTCGGCCTGCCGGACATGGACGGCCAGCAAGTGCTGCGCGAGTTTCGCGAGTGGGCCACGGCGCCAGTGCTGGTGCTGTCGGTGCGCGCCAGTGAAGGGCAGAAAGTCCAGGCGCTGGATGGCGGCGCCAATGACTACGTGACCAAGCCGTTCGGCATTCAGGAATTTCTCGCCCGGGTGCGGGCGTTGCTGCGTCAGGCACCGGTCGGAGAAGCGCAGCAAGCCGCGTTGAATTTCGGCCCGCTGACCGTGGACCTGGCGTATCGCCGGGTGTTGCTCGACGGCGTGGAAGTCGCCCTGACCCGCAAGGAATACGCAGTGCTGGCGCAACTGGCGCGACATCCGGGGCGGGTGATCACCCAGCAGCAATTGCTCAAGGACATCTGGGGTCCGACCCACACCGAGGACAGCCACTACCTGCGGATCGTGGTCGGGCACCTGCGACAGAAACTGGCGGACGATCCGACCCGGCCCCGGTTTATCGTGACCGAGGCGGGCGTCGGTTATCGCTTGTTGAGCGAGAGCAGCCTTTAGTTCTGTTCGCTCTCGTAGCGATCCAGCGTATCCCGGGCAATCTCGCGACCCAGCGCGATCAATTCAGGCGCCTTGTAGAACTCGAAGAACCGGCACACCCGCTTCGGCACGTTGATCAGGATGTCCGGCGGATAGCCTGCGATCTTGTACTGCGCCAGCGAGGTCTGCATCACCTCGAAACTCTGGTTGATCAAGTCCAGCAATGAAGCCGGCCCGACGTTATCGATGATGAATGATCCGGTGGCGGATTTCGGCGCGCCATCGCGTTCCGGTGCGGCGGCCGGTTGCTGGGTTTCAGGCTCCGCGCCTTCGACCCACGGATTGATGTCCGCCGCTTCGGCACGCAGCGCTTCCTGTTCCAACATCAGCAGTTGCTCGGCCTGTTTGCGGCGGAACGGCATCTTCGAGCCCAACGAACTGATCAGGCTGTCGAAGCGTGTACGGAACGCGGCGGGCCGCTGGATCACCGGCAATTTGTAATGACGCTGGTTGGTCGAGTTGAGATTGACCGCGATGATCAGGTCGCAATGGCTCGACACCACCGGCACGATCGGCAACGGGTTGAGAATGCCGCCGTCCACCAGCATCCGGTTGCCTTGCATCACCGGGGTGAACAGGCTGGGAATCGCCGCCGAGGCCCGCATCGCCTGATGCAGGCAGCCTTCCTGGAACCAGATTTCCTGTTGATTGGTGAGGTCGGCGGCCACCGCGGTGTAGGGGATGCGCAGGTCTTCGATGTTGATCTCGCCGACGATCTTGCGGATCTGACCAAAGACTTTTTCGCCACGGATCGCGCCGAGGCGGAAGCTAACGTCCACCAGGCGCAGTACGTCGAGGTAATCCAGGCTTTCGATCCAGTTGCGGTACTCGTCGAGCTTGCCGGCGGCGTAGATTCCGCCGACCACGGCCCCCATTGAACAGCCGGCAATACAACTGATGTCATAGCCCCGTCGTTCGATCTCTTCAATGACCCCGATATGGGCATAGCCCCGGGCGCCACCGGAGCCCAGCACCAGTGCGACACGCTTTTTCATCCGACTTCCTCCCGGCAAGGTTCCACAATGCACCCATCGAGGGCCGGGCGACAATCGCCGGGGTCGTTCGGGGCGGCGATGGCGTCGTTTTTTCGATACTTCATGACCCGTCGGCGTTATCTTTTGCAGTGCGGTGCAAATGCGGGACACAAGGCACTTTTTCGCTGCCGCACCGTCTTACCTGCACGACTGTTGACCTATCTTTGAGGTGTGAGTGATGAAAGCCTGGATCTGTGTGCCGTTGATGGCTCTGGCATTGGCCGGTTGCGCCGGCAAGACCGCTTACCGCGACAGCTGCGGCAGCCAGCTCGACGCGGCGTGGCACGAGCTGGATCTGGCGAAAGCCGAAGGGTTTGCCGGTACCGTCAGCTATTCCAAGGCGCTGTCGCTGTTGACGGCAGCCAAGACCCAGCAGCAATTCGAAGGGTTCGAAGGCTGCACCAAGAAAGCCGAAAAAGCGCGTTTCTACATTCGCGAATCCCGCGCCGGGCGCTAAGCTGCTGACGTGGCGCAAGGGCAGGTCACTTGCGCCGGCGCACACTCGCGCAAAGCCATTGAATTCAGGAGCAAGCGATGTCTGCGTTGGTTGATCGGCTGGTGGCCCACGTCCTGAGCCTCGAAGTGCGGCTGCTGGCCTGTCAGGCCCGTTTGACCGGGCGCACCGACCCTGAAGCGCTGCACGATCTGCGCACCACCGTGCGGCGCTTGCGCAGTCTGCTGCGACCGTTGCGCGGTTTGCCCGGTGTCGAACAACTGGAAAGCGCGGCAGCCAGCGTCGGGCAACTGACCACGCCGTGGCGCGACCGCGAAGTGCTGGCGGCCTGGCTGATTAAACATGATCAGCCAGAAGCCGCGCAGCGCCGCATGGCGCAGATGGCCGAGGCGTATCCGACGCTGGCGGCCAGCGCCGAAGTGGCGTCACTGCTGATGATCCTCGACGCCTTTCCGCGTTTTTTGCGCGCGGCCCAGCGCCAGGGATTGCTCAAGCGTCTGGACAAGCGCATCGAAAAACGTCTGGGCAAACAATGGAAGAATCTCGACGTGGCGCTGCACGACCCGGCCCACGACCGCCATCGCCTGCGCCTGCTGATCAAGCGCGTGCGATACGGCATCGAGGCCTATCCTGAACTGGATCGTTTGCCCGAAGCCGCCTTGCCCCGATTGAAATCCGCACAAGGCGCCCTCGGTGACTGGCACGATTGCTGGCAATGGCTGGCCCGCGCCGAGCTGGAGCCAGATCTGCAACCCTGCGTCGCCACCTGGCAGGCGACCATGGCCAAGGCCGAAATCAAGGCCGACCGGGTGCTGGAAAAACTCAGCGCGACCTGCTTCAAGTCCTGAATTTTCCACAAGACCACATGTGGGAGCGAGCCTGCTCGCGATTACGGCTGCACGGTAACCAATGAAGTGACTGACACACCGCAATCGCGAGCAGGCTCGCTCCCACACTAAACGGCTTATCTGTCAGTCTCTTTGACCGGAATGGACGCTGCGCCGCTCTGCCGCGCTGGTTAAGATCCGGTCATTCCCTTTTTCGTGTCCGAGGTTTCCATGCGCTTTTGCGATCTGATCGCTGCTGTCCGTCGTCAACCGGAGGTCACGATTCCGGCGGAGTGGGGCCAGGGCCGGGCCAGTTTTGGCGGGCTGGTGGCCGCGCTGCAATTTGAAGTGATGCGCACCAAGGTTCCGACCGATCGGCCGGTGCGTTCGCTGGCGATCACTTTTGTTGGCCCAGTCGAGCCCGAAGTGCCGGTGAGTTTTGAAGTCGAAGTGCTGCGCGAAGGCAAAGCGGTCAGCCAGGTGCTGGGGCGCGCCGTGCAGAACGGTCAGGTGGTGACGATGGTGCAAGGCAGCTTCGGGGCCTCGCGGCCGTCGGAAGTGGCGGTTGAAGCCTATCCCGCGCCGGAGATGAAACACTGGGACGACTGCCAGGAACTGCCGTACATCAAAGGTGTAACCCCGGAGTTCATGCGTCATCTGGCGATGCGCTGGAGTGTCGGCGGCATGCCGTTCACCGGCAATCAATCGCGGCTGATGGGCGGCTGGGTGCGCCTGCGTGGGGATGTGAAGGAAGAGCCGGTCAACGAAGCGCACCTGCTGGCGCTGGTCGATGCCTGGCCTCCCGCGCTGTTGCCGTACCTGAAGAAACCGGCACCGGGCAGCACGCTGACCTGGACCATCGAATTCGTTCAGCCGTTACGGGATTTCAGTACGCTGGATTTTTGCCAATACCTGGCGGACATCGAGTATGCGGCTGACGGTTACGGCCATGTCGCCGCCAAGCTGTGGAGCGCGAAGGGTGAACTGATTGCCATGAGTCGGCAGACGGTGACGATCTTCGCCTGACTCAATGGCGGCGATGGCGTTCACGCCAGGCGCGGAACCAGCCGCCACTGAGGAAGAACCGCGGAAACGTCAGGAACTGCTCGACCAACAGGCGCGAGACGGCGTCCTTGCGATCACTGAACGGCTCGGAGGCTTGCGCCTCCAGGCTGTGACCGTGACGCTGCAGACCCAGCGCCGCGATGATGCCGATCACGCCGATCGCCACGCTGGCCAGACTCAGGCTGAACACACCCGAGACGATCAACAGAAACGCGACAATGAACAGCGGCACGGCAATCAGGTGCAGCACCAGATTGGTCGGGTGCTGATGGTTGTTCGGGTACGCGCGCCATTGCCACGCGGGAAGGTTGGGGTGACGTTTGCCCATGTTGCTGCTCCTCGATCCATGTTTGGTACATGGTTGAAGAATAGGCCCGGGCAGCCAGGGCGGCGAATCAAGGTTGGCTATTGAAGTGATAGGCACAATGGCCATTCTTGATGTTGTCCCCCTAGAGCTTCAACTGACCGATCGCCTTGTTCAGTTCCCCGGCCAGCGTCGCCAACTCGTTACTGGTGGTCGCCGAGTCCACGGTCTGTTGCACGGTGTTCTCGGTGACATCACGAATGCTCACCACCGCGCGGTTCATCTCTTCGGCCACCTGACTTTGCTGTTCCGCCGCCACAGCAATCTGCGTGTTGCTCTCGCGCATCTGCGCCACCGCGCCGGTGATTTCCGCCAGTGCTTCGCCGGCCTCTTGCGCCTGCTGCACGCAGTCATCGGCCTTGTACGAACTCTCCTGCATAAAGTCCACCGCATCGCGGGTGCCGGCCTGCAACGCCGAGACCATGGTGGTGATTTCATCGGTGGAGGTCTGCACGCGCTTGGCGAGGTTGCGCACTTCATCGGCGACCACCGCAAACCCGCGACCCATTTCCCCGGCACGCGCCGCTTCGATGGCGGCGTTGAGCGCGAGCAGATTGGTCTGTTCGGCGATGCTGTGGATCACGCTGACCACGCCGTTGATCTTCTGGCTGTCCTCGGCCAGACGCTGAATCATCTCGGCGGTCTGCTGCACGCCGCTGGACAGGCCGGCAATCGAAGTCTGCACCCGGCTCACCACTTGCTGGCCGCTGCCGGCCAGACCGTCGGCGGTCTGCGACAGATCGCGAGTGGCGCCGGCGTGCTGGGCGATGTGGTAGACGGTTGCGGTCATTTCGTTGATCGCCGTGGCGGCCTGATCGGTTTCGCTCTGCTGGCCGAGCATGCCGTGACGCACCTCGTTCATGCTTGATGCCAGCCGCGCGGCGCCGACGTCGAGTTGCCGCGCGGTGTTGGCCACGGTGGTCACCACTCGCTGGTAACCGGCCTGCATCGCGTTGAATGCGTTGGCCATCTGCCCGACTTCATCCTTGCAGGCCAGCGGCACGCGGGCGGCGAGGTCGCCGGTTTTCTCCACATGTAGCATCACGTCCTTGAGGGTGTTGAGCTGGCTGAGCAGAAAGCGGATCAGCAACTGTGAAGCGCCGAGCATCGCCAGCATCAGGATGAACACCGCCACCGCGTAGTTGGCGAAGCGCTCGCTGAAGACCTGGCTGAGGCTGGGGGCGAAGGCGATCACGGCGACCCGCTGACCATCGGCACGGCTGAAGACCTCGGCGCCGAGCAGCGGATTTTCACCGAATAATGGCAGGTGACTGATCTCGATCCAGCCGCTGCTGTCGTTGATTTCCAGCAGCGGCTGATCGTTGAGGCGCGGCGCTTCGCCGCGTTTGAAAGTCAGTACCTGATCGGATTTGGGCAGCGCTTGCCCGGCCGGCCAGGCTTTGAGCAATTGCGCCTGGGCCTGGGCCGAGGTTTGCGCGGCGTGGCTGCGGGCCTGTTGTTCGAGCTGTACGGCGTACAGCACCAGCAACAACGTGGTGACAAAGGCGACCGCATTGACCGCCCAGAATTTGTATTTCAGCGAGATATTGCTAAGCCAGGCACCCATGGAGGTCTTCTCTGATAGCGGAAACAGTTTTGGCAAGGTGCCATTATTGTGCCGCTACGCAGGTGTCCGGATCTTGATGTGCATCAACAAGTGATGCATTCGCCTCGGTTCAGGGCAGGGTAGGTAAACCGTAGAAAGCCCGTGCGCACGCGGTGGTGTGGGCCGCCAGGTCTTCTTCGGTTTCGCCTCGATGCAACGCCACTTCACGCAGCACTTCGGTCAGATAGGCCGGCTCGTTGCGCCCGTTCTTCGGTTTTGGTCGCAATGTGCGTGGCAGCAGATACGGCGCATCGCTTTCCAGCATCAGCCGGCCGCGCTTGATCTCCTTCACCAGCGGATGCAAATGGGTGCCGCGACGCTCGTCGCAGATCCAGCCGGTGATGCCGATGTGCAGGTCCAGATCGAGGTAGCTGAACAGGGCTTTCTGCTCGCCGGTGAAGCAATGCACCACAGCAGCGGGCAATCGGTCGCGGAAGTCACGGAGGATGTCCAGCAGGCGCTGGCTCGCATCGCGCTCGTGCAGGAACACCGGCAATTGCAGTTCGGCAGCCAGCGCCAGATGTTCTTCGAGGACTTTTTCCTGCTGCGGGCGCGGCGAGAAATCACGGTTGAAATCCAGCCCGCATTCGCCCACTGCTACCACGTTCGATTCCTGCAACAGACTGCGCAGACGCCGCGCGCTGTCGGCGTTCCAGTCGCTGGCCGAATGCGGGTGAATGCCGGCGGTGGCGAACAGTCGCTGGCCGTCCGGATCCAGTTGCTGGCACAGCTCCAGTGCCTGTTCGCTGCCCTCGACGCTGGTGCCGGTCAGCACCAGTTGGCAGACCCCGGCAGCGTAGGCGCGGTCGAGCACGGCCTGGTGTTTGTCGGCGAAACTGGGGTTGGTCAGGTTGACGCCGATATCGATGAGTTGCATGGTGCTACCTCGGGCCGAAGGCCGGAAAGCATATCAGAGCTGTAGATTTATAAGAAAAGCCAAGAACTACAACGGCTTATGGCTGTCTGTTGAGGCCGCGAGGCAGGCTGGGGTGGCAGAGTTGCCATCACTGTGCCAGTCTCTCGCACTTTATCAGCGCTCCAGGCGCTCTGTTTTCGTCGGTGTTTTGCGACCGCTCAGCGGCAAAAACGCCCCGTATTCTTTCCGGAGAGTGGATGGTTCGTCCCTCGGTTTTGCTCCTGCTGTGTGGTTCGTTGCTGCTGCCGATGACGGCGGTCGCGCGGCTGCCCGGGCCGCTGCAAGCCGTGCCGGCGGCCAAGGTTCGCGACCTGACCGAAATCCGCAGCAGCCGCGTGCTGCGAGTGCTGGTCAACCAGAGCCGCAACAGCTCCGGCGAGGTTCAGGGCCAGGCCATCGGCATCGAATACCACCGTCTGCGCGCCTTCGAGCAATACCTCAATGGCCATGCTCGCGACGGCCAGGAAATCACCCTCAAGATCATCCCCAAAGCCAAGGATCAACTGCTCGGCGCGCTACAGCGTGGCGAAGGCGATCTTGTTGCGCCAGGCGAACTGCTCGAGTTGCAACCTGGCCACGCGGTCGCCAGCAGCGAGCCGATTGCCAGCAACGTGCCGCTGGTGCTGGTCGGCATCAAGGGTGAAAAGCGCTACACCAAGGTCGAGCAACTGGCCGGCAAAACCCTGGCGCTGCCCACCGGCAGTGCGGCGGGGGAGGCGGTCAGCCAGCTCAACCAGAAGCTGGCGCTGCACAAACTGGCGCCGATCAAGATCGAATGGGTCGATCCGACCCTTGCGGTCGAGGACGTGCTGGAGATGGTTCAGGGCGGGATCTTCCACCTGACCATCGTCGAGCAGCCGATTGCCGAGCGTTGGGGCAAGATCCTGCCCAAGCTGCGTTTCGACCGTCAGGTGATGATCAGCGAACCGGGCGAGGAATACTGGTTCGTGCGCCGTGATGCTTCGATGTTGCGGGCCAGCATCGACCGCTTCCTGACTGGCTACAAAAAACCGTCGAACGAAGATGCGGCGTTCCTGCGGATCTACCGCCGTCTCTATCAGGTGCACTATCCGTTGGCCAAGGCTGACCGTCAGCGCCTGGAAAAACTGCGCCCGACCCTGCAGAAACACGCCGAAGCGCAAAACATGGACTGGCTCAACCTGGCGGCTCTGGCCTTCAAGGAGTCGGCGCTGCAGCCCAACGCGCGCAGCGGCAGCGGTCCGACCGGGCTGATGCAGATCACGCCGTCCGCCGCGCAGCGGGTCGGCGTCAACAATATCCAGAATCTCGATGCGAATGTGCAGGCCGGGGCCAAGTACCTGGCGATGATCCGCCGCAAGTTCTTCAACAGTCCCAAGCTCAATGAGCGCGAGCGGATGGCGTTCACCCTGGCCGCCTACAACATCGGGCCGGAGCGGGTACAGGGCATGCGTGCCGAGGCGCGACGTCGCGGCCTGAATCCCTACCAGTGGTTCTTCCAGGTCGAGCGCATTGCCATGGAGCAGGTGGGAATGGGGGCCGTCAGCTATGTTAATAGCGTGAACAAGTATTACTTGGCGTTCGACCGGGAGCGGGAGTCGTTGGAGCCCCGGGGGCAGAAAGTGGTCTCACGAAAATGATCTAATAAATTGATTGTTATGGCGGAATTTTTGCGCTTTTAACATGAAATTAACTGATTAATATAGCGGCCAACCAACAAGCACTTCTGACAACAAGGAAACGCAACATGAGCTCTCTGATCAACAAGGTTCTGTTCACCCGCGCCGGTTACGGTCTGACCATTCTGCGCATTGCCGTCGGCGTGATCTTCGCCGCCCACGGTTCGCAGAAACTCTTCGGCCTGTTCGGTGGCTACGGCCTGGCTGGCACCGCGCAATACATGGAAAGCATCGGCCTGACCCCGGGTTACCTGATGGCCACCCTGGCGGGCGGCACCGAGTTCTTCGCCGGTCTGGCGCTGATCATCGGCCTGCTGGTTCGCCCGGCGGCACTGGGTCTGACCTTCCTGTCGCTGGTGGCGATCTTCACCGTGCACATCAGCAACGGTCTGTTCATGGCCAACAACGGTTACGAGTTCGCCCTGGCCCTGCTCGGTGGCAGCCTCGCGGTGCTGATCGAAGGCGCCGGCAAGCTCTCGGTGGATCGCGCCATCGCCGGTTGAGCGCTCTGGCTCAAGCAAAAGGCCCGCATTGTGCGGGCCTTTTTTGTTGCGGCTGATTCTTGACACTGGCCGGTCACGTTCTCTAGGATGCCGCTCATGCGCCGATTTAAACAGCTACTTGCGGGGCGCCAGGTGACTATTCTTCAGTTGCCGTCAGAAGCCGGAACAGGGCTTCGAAATACCGCTAAAGCGCTGGTTCGGTGTTGCCTCTCACCTGCCATGCAGACTTTTGAGGCAGAGACACGACACGATGAATGCACTACGCCCTCCAGCACGTCCCGCGCCGATCACGGCACATATCACCCAGCGCAATCCGAAAATCCTGCTTGGCGGCAAACATCAGCCGACGCTGTTGCGTTATCTCGATGGCTGGCCACGCCGCAGCGGCGGTCCTGCCGCCTTCCTGATCCAGTTCGTTGAAGACGGTGAGTCGCTGGCGCGTTTTGCCAATGACAGTTTCGATCTGGCCGTCATTCAGGCCCCGAGCCTTGAAGAGGCGCCGGAAATGATTCGCCAACTGACCCGCGTCGCACGCCAGGGCCTGATCACCCGGCGCTGAGCGTCAGGGATATTCGATCGCCACGATGTAGACGAACTGTTCGCCGGTCGGCGTCTGTACCCGCACTTCAGCATCCAGCGCCTTGCCGATCAGGGCGCGGGCCAGCGGCGAGTCGATGCTGATCAGGCCGAGTTTCAGGTCCAGTTCGTCCGGGCCGACGATGCGATAGCGCGACTGTTTGCCGCCCTCGTCTTCGATGGTCACCCAGGCACCGAAGTAGACCTTGTTCGGATCACTCGGTTTTTCGCTGACCACTTTCAACGCTTCAAGACGTTTGGTGAGAAAACGCACGCGACTGTCGATCTCGCGCAGCATTTTCTTGCCGTAGGTGTACTCGGCATTTTCCGAACGATCACCCTGAGCCGCCGCTTCGCTGACCGACTGCGTCACCTGCGGACGGCGCACATGCCAAAGCTCATGGAATTCGGCGCGCATCCGCGCTTCACCCTCAGGGGTGATCAGCGCGGTGCCGGCGGTGCGGGGAGGGCGATAACGGCTCATGGCAACTTCTTTTGATTAAGACGGCTGGAGTCTATCAACCCTCGCGCAACACTGTCAGCGGGCTGGCGTTGAGTGCGCGCCGTGTGCCGAACACCCCGGCGCCACCGATCAGCGCCGCGCCGATCAACGGCAACAGCAGCAACCACGGATGGGGATGCCATGGCAGGTCGAAGGCGAAGCGATACAGCACCAGACTCACCACTTCCGAACCGATCGCCGCGAGTAGTCCGCTGACCGCGCCGAGCAAGCCGAACTCGATCCGTCGTGCCTTGATCAACAACTGCCGCTCGGCACCCAGCGCACGCAACAGCGCGCCCTGGCGAATACGTTCATCCAGCGTTGCCTGCAACCCGGAAAACAGCACCGCCATCCCCGCCGCCAACACAAACAACAACACATACTCCACCGCCAGGGTGACCTGGGCGAGGATGCTGCGCAGTTGTTCGAGCAAGGCTTCGACCTGCAGGATGGTCACCGCCGGGAATGCTCGCGACAGCTCGACAATCTGCTGATCGTGACCGGGCGCCAGATAGAAGCTGGTCAGGTAGGTCGCTGGCAGATCCTTCAAGGTGCCGGGTTGGAAGATCATGAAGAAGTTCGGCTGGAAGTTGTCCCAGTTGATCTCCCGCAGGCTGGTGACCTTCGCTTCGCGATTGACCCCGCCGACGCTGAACACCATGTGATCGCCCAGCTTGAGCTTGAGACTCTCGGCCACTTTGCCTTCGACCGATACGCCAGGGACGTCATCCGAAGGTTGGCCGGCCCACCACGAACCGGCGGTGATTTTGTTGCCCGCTGGCAGATCGGCGGCCCAGGTCAGGCTCAGGTCGCGCTGGATGGCGCGGTCGCCGGCCGAATCCTTGCTGACAATCTGCTGCACCGCTTCACCGTTGATGCTGATCAGCCGCCCAGGCACCACCGGATACAACGGCGCGGCCTGGGCCGAGACATTGATCAGGTGATCGGTGAAGGCCTGTTTGTCCGCCGGCAGGATGTTCAGGGCGAAATAGTTGGGTGCGTTTTTCGGCAACTGGTTCTGCCAGGTGCCGAGCAATTCACCGCGCAGCAGTGCAATCAACGCCATGGACAGCAGGATCAGCCCGAAGGCCAATGACTGGCCGGCGGCCGCCAAGGGATGGCGCAACAACTGACCCAGCCCGAGACGCCACGGCAGGGACGCGCGCGCGAGCAGACGACGCAAGCTTTGCAGCAGCAACAGCAGCAAACCACCGAGCACCAGCGCGGCGACCACACCGCCGCCGAGCAGGGCGAACGTCAGCAGAAGGTCCAGACTCAGGCGCCACATGATCAACCCGAGCGCGCCGAGTGCCGCGCCATAGACCATCCAGGTGCTCGATGGAATCGGCAGCATGTCCCGACGCAATACCCGCAACGGCGGCACGCGGCCCAGTGCGGCGAGCGGTGGCAGGGCGAAACCGGCCAGTGCCACCAGCCCGGTGCCGATTCCGGCCAGTGCCGGGAGCAAGCCACCCGGCGGTACGTCGGTCGGCAGCAGATCATGCAGCAGCGCGAACAATCCCAATTGCGCGAGCCAGCCGAGCAGGGCGCCGCTGAGGCTGGCGAGCAGGCCGAGCACCGTCAGTTGGAGACTGAACAGCACCAGGGTTTCCCGCCGCGACAGGCCCAGGCAACGGAGCAGGGCGCTGGCATCGAAACGCCGGCTGGCGAAGCGGTTGGCCGATAGCGCCACCGCGACACCGGCCAGAAGCACGGCCACCAGACTGGCCATGTTCAGATAGCGTTCGGCCTTGCCCAGCGCGCCGCCGATCTGCCGGTTGCCGTCGCGGGCATCCTGAATCCGCTGGTTGGCGGCAAGGCCCGGTTTGATCAGTTGGCGATAGGTTTCCAGCGCTTGCGGCTCACCGCGCCAGAGTTCGCGGTAACTCACCCGGCTGCCGGGTTGCACCACGCCGGTCGCGGCGAGGTCGTCGAGGTTGATCAGCACCCGTGGCGTGAGGCTGTAGAAGTTGCCGGCGCGATCCGGTTCGTAAGTCAGCACTCGCGTCAGTTTCAACGTCTTCATGCCGACGTCGATGCTGTCGCCGATCTTCAGATCCAGCGCCGTCAGCAGGCGCGCTTCGACCCAGGCTTCACCGGGTTGCGGCTCGCCTCCGGCCTCCTCTGTCGCGTAGGGGGCGGGGGCGCTTTTCAGCTCGCCGCGCAGCGGATAAGCGCGGTCGACAGCTTTGATGCTGGAGAGCTGAATGCCGTTGTCCGTGGCAATGACGCTGGAAAATTCCACCACCTGCGCATGATCCAGACGCAGTTCGGTGCCGCTCCGGATCTGTTCCGGACGGGCCGGCGAGCTGCCTTCGAGCGACAGGTCGGCGCCGAGAAACTCGGTAGCGCGCAGCATCATTGCGCCGTTGAGGCGGGCGCCGAAGTAGCCG
>NZ_AKJQ01000007.1:0-47878 GCF_000282255.1 Pseudomonas sp. GM25
GGCTTGCCAGCCGATACCGAACGGATAAAGGTACTTTTACCGGCGTTCGGCAGGCCCAGCAGGCCGACGTCAGCCAGAACCTTCATTTCCAGTTTCAGGTCGCGCTGCTCGCCCGGCTTACCTGGTGTGGTCTGACGCGGCGCACGGTTGGTACTGGATTTGAAACGGGTGTTGCCCAGACCGTGCCAGCCGCCCTGAACCACCATCAGTTTCTGACCAGCCTTGGTCAGGTCACCGATGACTTCCTGGGTGGCGGAGTCGATCACGGTGGTGCCGACCGGCACGCGCAGGATCAGGTCTTCACCCTTCTTGCCGGTGCAGTCGGTGCTTCCACCGTTGGAGCCACGCTCGGCATCGAAGTGCCGGGTGTAACGGTAGTCCACCAGGGTGTTGAGGTTTTCGTCGGCCATCATGAAGATGGAACCGCCGTCACCGCCGTCACCGCCGTTCGGACCGCCGTTTTCAATGAATTTTTCCCGACGGAAACTCATGCAGCCATTGCCGCCGTCACCAGCCTTTACGCGGATCGATACTTCATCAACAAACTTCATAACCAACGCCTCTCGCCGTACGGACGAGCCGAAAAACAATCAAGACATAAGACTCTTGCAAAAATGAGCGCAGCGACCCCAACTCACGACCTGCATCGCACGCCGACAGCCCATACAAACAGCTTTGCAAGAGACTCACCCCACAAACGAAAAAGCCCCGTCGCAAGACAGGGCTTCTCCAGCATACTCGCGATTAAGCCGCGACTACGCTCACGTAACGGCGGTTGAAAGCGCCCTTTACTTCGAACTTGATCACGCCTTCGATTTTCGCGAAGAGAGTGTGATCTTTACCCATGCCAACGCCGTAGCCAGCGTGGAATTGGGTGCCGCGCTGACGCACGATGATGTTGCCGGCCTTGATGACCTGGCCGCCATACATCTTCACGCCAAGGCGTTTGGCTTCTGAGTCGCGACCGTTACGGGTACTACCACCAGCTTTTTTGTGTGCCATGAGTCAATTCTCCTAGTGAGGAATTAGGCTGAAATTAAGCCTGAATACCGGTGATTTTGATCTCGGTGTACCACTGGCGGTGGCCCATACGCTTCATGTGGTGCTTACGACGACGGAACTTGATGATGCGGACTTTATCGTGACGACCTTGGGAGATCACTTCAGCCACAACGGTAGCGCCAGCAACAACTGGAGCGCCGATATTCACGTCGTCGCCATTGGCAACCAACAGAACGCGATCAAAAGTTACGGATTCGCCAGTAGCGACTTCCAGTTTTTCGATCTTCAGGTATTCACCTGGTGCAACTTTGTACTGCTTGCCACCAGTAACGATTACTGCATAAGACATGGTATTTCTCCGATAATCCTGCTCACCCAGCTCTTTATAAGAAGAGGTATTGGCTGGCATGGCTGCAATGGGCTGGAGGCCCGTTTGCAATTGCGTAAGGCAGGTGCTGCCCAGGAAGTTCAGGGTGCGCGATTGTACGCAAGCCTTCGAAGTCATGCAAGGGGCCGTCCATCGCGCCTTGACAGGCCCGGACGTGGGTCCTAGCATGCCGCGCAACCCTTCTGGAGCACCTGTCGCTGATGCAACCCCAAGCTTTCTACCGCGCGGTGGCGGACGATTTTAGCGCCGTCGACGGCATCATCAAGAAGCAGCTGACTTCCCGAGTGCCGCTGGTATCGAAAATCGGCGATTACATCACGTCGGCCGGCGGCAAACGCCTGCGTCCTTTATTGGTGCTGCTGTGTGGCAAGGCCCTGGGTCGCGAAGGCGACGACATGCGCCTGCTGGCCGCCACCATCGAATTCCTGCACACCGCGACCCTGCTGCATGACGACGTGGTCGACATGTCCGGCATGCGCCGTGGCCGTTCGACTGCCAACGCCATGTGGGGCAACGCCCCGAGCGTACTGGTCGGCGACTTTCTGTACTCGCGCTCGTTCGAGATGATGGTCGAACTGGGCTCGATGCCGGTGATGAAGATCCTGTCCCAGGCCACGCGCATCATCGCCGAAGGCGAAGTGCTGCAGCTGTCCAAGGTTCGCGACGCCAGCACCACCGAAGAAACCTACATGGAAGTCATCCGCGGCAAGACCGCGATGCTCTTCGAGGCTTCGACCCACAGCGCCGCCGCGCTGGCCGGTGCCACCGCCGAGCAGAGCGAAGCGCTGCGTACCTTCGGTGACCACCTGGGCGTGGCGTTCCAGCTGGTCGACGACCTGCTCGACTACAAGGGCGACGCCGAAACCCTGGGCAAGAACGTCGGTGACGATCTGGCCGAAGGCAAGCCGACCCTGCCGCTGATCTACACCATGCGCGAAGGCACGCCAGAGCAAGCCGCACTGGTGCGTCAGGCGATCCAGAAAGGTGGCATCGAAGACCTGGAAAGCATCCGCATCGCCGTGGAAGCCTCCGGTTCGCTGGAGTACACCGCGCAACTGGCCCGTGACTATGTGGCCCGTGCGATCAAGTGCCTCGACGCGCTGCCGGCCAGCGAATACCGCGATGCACTGGTTGAACTGAGCGAGTTCGCGGTCGCCCGCACGCACTGATCAACGCCGCATCATCAAAAAACCGCAGCCTCCGTTGGAGCCTGCGGTTTTTTGTTGCCTGCCATCAGCGGCTAAAACCCTATACAATGTGCGACTTTTAGCGATCCCCTCTCCAAGGAGCCTTAGTGAGCACGTTGCCACCCTGCCCGAAATGCAATTCCGAATACACCTATGAAGACGGCACCCAACTGGTGTGCCCGGAGTGCGCCCACGAGTGGTCTGCCGGCGGTGAAGCCGAAGTGGCATCCGACGATGCCGTGAAGAAAGATTCGGTCGGTAACGTCCTGCAGGACGGCGACACCATCACCGTGATCAAGGACCTGAAGGTCAAGGGCACCTCGCTGGTGGTGAAGGTCGGCACCAAGGTCAAGAACATCCGCCTGTGCGATGGCGACCACGACATCGACTGCAAGATCGACGGCATCGGCCCGATGAAACTCAAATCCGAGTTCGTCAGAAAAGTCTGATTCTGCTGTCTTCCATCCCGCGCCCGCCGTGGGATGGAGCTTCGCCCTCCCCCGCAATCCCCAGCAAATCCTCGCGATAGCCAAGCGCCAGCCGTTTTGACCTTACGCAATCTTTACCCGCAAAAAATCACAAACCGCCAATAGGCGCTTGCTATTTGACGAATAAGAATTATTCTCATTGAAACCCTTTCAATGGAGATGAGACCCATGACTTATTTGATCGACGCCTGGCTGGATCGCCCGCACCCGTACCTCAGGATCCTGCATCGGGAAACCGGTGAAGTCTGCGCTGTACTGGAAGAAGAAGCCCTGCACGAGTTGCAGGATCAAGGGGATCTGGACGTCAGCGGCCTGAGTTCCAGCGAACCATTGGTGCTCAAGGAGCTGGTGCGCAATCTGTTCCTGTTCTGCTATGCCCGGGCCTTGCGCCCGACCAGTGAACTGCACAACAAGATCGAAGTATGAGAACGGCGGAGAAGCCCTGCACAAGCCACGCTTGTGCAGGGTAACGGGATTACAGAACGTCGAGCAGCTCGACGTCGAACACCAGAACGCTGTGCGGCGGGATGCTGCCAACGCCTTGAGCGCCGTAAGCCAGTTCGCTCGGCACGTACAGACGCCATTTGCTGCCGGCATTCATCAGTTGCAGGGCTTCGGTCCAGCCAGCGATAACGCCGCCAACCGGGAATTCAGCCGGCTGACCACGCTCGTAGGAACTGTCGAATACAGTGCCGTCGATCAGCGTGCCGTGGTAGTGAGTACGCACGGTGTCTTCACGGGATGGCTTGGCGCCTTCACCTTGAGTCAGCACTTCGAACTGCAGGCCGGAAGCCAGCGTGGTGATGCCTTCTTTCTTGGCGTTTTCAGCCAGGAATGCCAGGCCTTCGCCAGCGGCGGCTTCAGCCTTGGCAGCGGCTTCGGCTTGCATGATCTCGCGGATCACCTTGAAGCTGGCGGACATGGCTTCCTGGCTTACACGGCTTTCCTTACCGGCGAATGCGTCGGTCAGGCCGGCCAGGATGGCGTCCAGGCTGACACCCGGTGGCGGGTTGTCGCGCAGCTGGTCACCCAGCTGACGGCCGATGCCGTAGCTGACGCGGGTTTCGTCGGTGGACAGATTTACTTCGGACATGACACTGCTCCGCTGTGCGGACGGCCTCAGGACTTGCCGTGCATACACAGCGCGTCCCGGCGCGCCCGGAACCAAAAGGGCGAGCAGACTAGCACAGATGTTCCGGCATTGATCAGGCCCTCGGGCCTACAGCGCGGATCGCCAGGCCAGCGGCACCTTCAGGCTTTCTTCGCCACTGGCGCCAAGACCGCACATTTCATCGTGCACCGAGGTGTGCACGAGGTTGAATGGCAGCACCGGAAAGTTATGCAGCACATCCCGGGCATGCTCGACCGAACGCAGCGTCAGCATTTTCCCCTGCGGATCGCTCAGCGGATATGCCGCACCATGCATCCGGGCTTCAAGCAGATAGATCCCGCCTTCCATGGAGATCAGGTTCAGTTCGTCGACCTTTCTGGCGACGGCAAACGCATTCAACTCTTGCAGGTTCATGAACGCACCTCACACGGTGGCGAGCCTTGAGACCTACAGGGATATGCCTCGGCCGATCAAAGTACAAGCCACAAACGACACCGCCCGTCTGTTTCGCAACAGACGGGCGGTTTTGTTACAGCCATCGACAGCTCATCAGTGCTTGGTGAGCTTGTCCAGATAACCCATGGCGAACGCCGAGATCACGAAGGTCATGTGGATGATCACGTACCACATCAGGTGCTCGGGATCGACATTCTTGGCGTCCATGAAGATCCGCAGCAGGTGGATCGAGGAAATCGCCACGATCGACGCCGCCACTTTCATCTTCAGCGACGAGGAGTCCATGGTGCCCAGCCAGCTGAGCTTCTCTTTGCCTTCATCGATATTCAGCTCGGACACGAAGTTCTCGTAGCCGGAAATCATCACCATCACCAGCAAGCCGCCGACCAGCGCCATGTCGATCAGCGACAGCAGCACCAGAATCAGCTCGGATTCGGCCATGGAGAAGACGTTGGGAATGACATGAAACACTTCCTGGAAGAATTTCAATGCCAGCGCCAGCAGCCCGAGGGACAGCCCGATGTAGATCGGCGCCAGCAGCCAGCGCGTGGCGTACATTGCATTTTCGATAAAGCGTTCCATTGACTCTCACACAAGAAGGGTTGAAATCGGCGGCGAGTATACCAGCCGCCCATGACAGCCAGAAACCGCCCGGAAATCCGCCACCTGCGTGTGTGTGTCAAAGTTTTTCTGCTAGTGTCCAAACCATTGACAGCCCAGCGACAGTGGACAGGACGACTGGAAATGGATGTGCGATTGCCGATAACGACTGCCGGAATTTGCTTCGCCCTGTTGCTGGGCGGGTGTTCGCCCGGCGATGAAAAACCCGCCGTCAGCCTCGAAGAAAAGACCGCGCAGTTCGAGCAATCGCTGGACGCCATCACCGATCCGAAACTCAAGGACGCCGTAACCGAACTCGGCGGCTCGCTGCTGTTGCTCGAACGCGCGCAACAGCGACTCGACAACAAACCGTCCCGGACCGAATACGGCGAAGACGCCCTCGGCGTACTCCGGCATTACCCGACACCCCAGGCGCTGGTCGACACCTTCATCAATGGCCTGTTCGTGCTGCACAAGGACTCCAGCTCCGATTACCTCACCGACCTGCAACCGGTGTTCCCTTTCGTGCTCAACATCCCCGGCGGCTTTCTGTTCCCCCATGGCGTGGAATGGCAATCGGTAACCCTGAGCAACAAACGGGTCATCGCCTATCAGCCGGAATGGTCGGAAACCGATCCGGGCATTCAGTTGAGTCCGTCCAGCTCCAACGTCACCAACCCCGATGACCTGACCGTCACCTACCCGTTCATCGAAGGGCTGAATGTCGACAAGAAGAACCTGCCGCGCCCGGTCAGCCTGCAAGGCCAGGTGGAAGTCATCGCCCCGAAACGCCTGCACAGTTTCAATCTGGATAAAAAGGACGTCGGCCAGACCCGCTCCGACGGCAACCTCAGCGTAACCCTGCTGAAACTGGACACGCACTACGCCGAACTCGAGTTCAGCAACCAGCTGCCGCTCGCCCCGGAAGTCGCCAACACCCGGCTCAATCCGTTGATCGTCCAGGCCCGCGACTCGACAGGCCAGTATCTGGTGCGTGCCGGCGCCATCAACGAAAACCCCGAGCAGGTAGCGTTCTATCAAAAGCAGCTGGCGTACCTGCAACAGCAAAAAGCCTGGAGCGAGACGCTGGAAAAAAAGCTGGACGACGAACAGCAGGCCTTTGAACAGCAGCACCCGCACCACTACAACAAGGTGTATTTCAACGGCCCGATCGACACCCTCGAAGTCAGCCTGCTGGATTTTTCCGAAGCGACCGTCACCCGCAAGGCGCTAGACCTGCCCGTGCGCGAATTCGATCCGCACACCACGGAAAAAACCGTACAGCCGCTCGACCTGCCGATCACCGTTTACGACGATCAGGCGCCCGACTGGCTCAAGGGCGCGACTCTGACGGAGGAACAGCTGAAAAGCGGCGTTCATATTCGCCAGTCGGTTGAAGAGCCGAGCGCCGCGCGCATCGAGTTCGAACACCGCAAAACCTTCAATGATGAAATGCTCGGCGACGACTTCAGCCCCGGCGAAAGCCCGGTGACGTTTTTCACTGAAAAGCACAACGGCAAACTCGACGAGCCGATCGAACTGCCACCCGAGGCATATCAGGTCGATCCACTACAGGCGACCATCACCTACGACCTGAACCTGTTCCCGGAGACCCCGGCGATTGCCGTCGGCTCGATGCCGTTGTTCCTGGCCACGGTGGACAAACAGGCTTACGAAGCCAAGGCCCTGCCCAAAGGTCTGGAAATCAGAAACAACGCGCTGATGGTGGATTTGAAGCGATACCCGGCCAACGAATGGCGATTCTTCGTCAAGGACGACAGCGGTCATTATCTGAAACAGATTCTGTCGGTCAGCCACGACGCGAGCGCGGAAGGGCCGGCGTTACTCGGCGTGCATTATTTCTACGGCCATCCGACGCACGTGGAAACCTACCAGCGAACCGACCTCGCCACCGTGCAATACGGCTTTGAGGTCAAACTCGACAAGGCGCAGACCCAGGGCGCTGCGCCCTGATCGACGCTAATGGTCGGCGCTGATGATCTAGTGATCGAAAGTGCCGATGCTGCGTCCGCGTCCACCGTTGATCTGCCGCAACTGCGCCTGCAGATGCAACGACCAGATCTGTGGATCATTGGCCAGTTCATAGCCGTGCATCGTCAGGCTTTCAACGATGGTGTCGAGAATCGACTCGGCGGCGATTGGCCCGTGAAACGGGCCCTGGGCTTTGATGGCGGAAGGTTGTTCACCGGCCATTCCGGCGGCGAAGAGCAACGTCCACATGCCGTTATCGCCGGCCAACGGCTTGATGGCGCATTCGATACGGGTCACGAGACCCAGGCATTGACGGGTGAGGCAGAGGTTGCGCGACATGGCGGCGACCCTCGGTAAAGCCGGTGTTCAGCCCTTGCTGAAGAGCTGTTTCGATCCAGTGATACTGTCGATGTCCTTGAGCAGAGAATAGAAGAAAAGTCCGCCGCGCAAGCCGCACAGAACCAGAAGGCGCCGAATGGTCATTGTGTGAATATTGACGCCAGAGTGATGGCACATTTGCCGACGTTCGCGACAAAACAAAAACGGGAGCACCAGGCTCCCGTTTTTTTGAAGGCGGCCTGGCTTACGCCGGTTTGGCCTCCGCCAGCGCCTCCTGTGCCAGTTCCTTCTCGGCTTCTTTCAGATCCTCTTCGCTGATCATCTCGGCAATCACCCGCAGACGTTCCACCACCCGCGCGTTAACGCTGCCTTCCGGGAATTCGCCCTCTTCGTTCGGCTCACCGGCCGGTTCGCCCACCAGCAGGCTCAACGCTTCGTCGGCCTGACGCACCGCGTAAACGTGGAACTGCCCGGCACGCACCGCCGCCAGCACCTTCTCATCGAGCATCAAGGTAGCAACGTTGGCCTGCGGAATGATCGCGCCCTGCTCGCCCGTCAGCCCGCGTGCTTCGCAGAGACGGAAGAAGCCTTCGATCTTCTCGTTGACCCCGCCCACCGCCTGCACTTCGCCGAACTGGTTGATCGAGCCGGTAATCGCGAAGCATTGCTTGAGTGGAGTTTTCGACAACGCCGAAATCAGCGTGCACGCCTCGCCCAGCGACGCACTGTCGCCATCGACGTAGCCGTAGGATTGCTCCAGCGCGATGCTCGCGGAAATCGCCAGCGGGAATTCCTGAGCGTAACGGCTGCCCAGATACCCGGTGAGAATCATCACGCCCTTGGAGTGAATTGGCTGACCGAGGTTGACCTCGCGCTCGATGTCGACGATGCCGCTGCCGCCCGGGTACACCGTGGCGGAAATCCGCGCCGGCACACCGAACGCCGAGTCACCGACTTCGAGCACGGTCAAACCGTTGCATTTGCCGACCGCCGCGCCGTCGGTGTCGATCAGAATGATCCCCGCCAGCATGTCGTCGAGAATCCGCGCCGACACCCGACCGGTGCGGGTGGCCTTGGCCTTGAGCGCACGCTCGATATGGCCGGCGTCGGTCATTTCATCGTTGGCCAGATGCCGGATGAAATCCGCCTCGCTGACCAGCTGGAACAGATCGCCGATCCGCGCCGACAAACGGCCCTGGTGTTCAGCCAGACGCGCACTGTAAGTCGCCAGGCGTGCCACCGCGTCGGCGGTCAGCGGCGCCATGCCTTCTTCCGAAGTACGGGTTTTCAGCAACTGGGCGAACTGCTCCAGGCTTTCGTCGACCATCGGGATGTCTTCGTCGAAGTCCACCAGAACGCGGAACATCTCCTGGAAGTCCGGATCGAGGTCCTGCAGCGTGTAATACAGCTGACGGGCGCCGATGATGATCACTTTGACCTGCAACGGAATGTGCTGCGGGTTGAGCGTCACGGTGGCGAAACGGCCCATCTCGCCCAATGGCGATTCCATCTTCAGCTTGCGCGATTGCAGGGCGCGCTTCAGCGCATCCCACACAAACGGCTCGCCGAGCATTTTTTCCGCTTCAAGAATCAGGAAACCGCCATTGGCGCGGTGCAACGCACCCGGACGCAACTGGCGATAGGTGGTGTAGAGCGCACCCTGATCGGTGGTGTACTCGATGCGGCCGAACAGGTTTTCGTAGGTCGGATGCGGCTCGAACACCACCGGCGCACCGCCGCTGGCCGGATGGCCGACCACCAGGCTCGGGGCGTATTGCTCTTCCAGCAGCTTGCGCGCGACCGCATCGGTCTTGCTGTCATCGACCAGTTGCTCGACCACGGTTTTCAACAGATAGACCTGCATCGCTTGCAGGTAACCGCAGACCGCGGCGTTTTCCGCGTACTTTTCCGACAGCGGTGCGAGCAACGGCTGCAAGGCCAGGGTGATGGTTTCTTCGTTGAGCTGACGCAGCTGGTTGCTCGACTCGCGCTTCCATTGCGGCAGGCTGGCGAGTTCTTCGTTCAGGCGCTCTTCGAGGCCGGAAATATCCTCGTGGAAACGCTCGCGCTCGGCCTCCGGCAACTGGGCGAATTCGGCTTCGTCCAGCGCCTTGCCTTCGAGCATCGGGGTGAAGGCGATGTTGCTGCTGTCGCGGTACAGGGCGACGTCTTTTTCCAGGGCCAGACGTTCGATGACATCCAGCGCCTTGTCGTAGCGCTGGTTGAAGGCGCGGTCGATGGCACTCTTCTTCTGCTGGTAGGACGGGTGTTCGAACACCGCAGGAAAGGTCGACAGCAGGTTGTCGATCAGGCCGTTGATGTCGCCGATGAAGGCAGCGGCGCTGCCCGATGGCAGTTCCAGGGCGCGGGGTTCGCGCGGCTCATCGAAATTGTTGACGTAGACCCAGTCCGCCGGGGTCTGCAGGCGTTTGCCTTCGGCCTTCAGGTAGCGTTTGACGAACGAGAAACGGCCGGTGCCGGGCTCGCCCATGACGAATACGTTGTAACCGGGGCGTGGCATGGCCACACCGAACTGCAAGGCTTCGACCGCACGTTCCTGGCCGAGCACACCGCGAAAGGGCTCCAGATCATTGGTGGTAGTGAAGCTGAACTGTTCAGCGGAAAACGGACGGGTCAGCGCTTCGGGCGCTAGACGCAAGCTGGCAGCAACAGGATCAGGCATCGGGCTTCCTTAACAATCAGGCGGGGCAGATAGCGGCATTCTGGCGCTGCCCGAGCCCCACTGGCAAGGCGCGCCATACGACAAAGCATAGACAACCGGCCAACCTTGACGCAGCCCCAGTGAAACCGGGGGTATCGTCAAATCTTTCGTAAAAAATCACGGAACCCCGGGAACGTGCCTAAACTCCAAACTGCGCGGCTGGAACTAATACCGGCCCACTGGCTTCGTTTGGATCTGTTTCTACAGAGCTTGGGGGGCCAGAACCCTGTCCATTGGTATGCACACAAAGAGAACAAAGCTATGAAACGGATTCTTCTCGGTACTCTCTTCACCGCTGTATCCATCAACGCAATGGCGCAAGCTCCAGGCGGCCCGGATTGCGGTTGGGGCAACATGCTGTTCGAAGGTCAGCGTGGCACCCCGGCTCACTTCCTGGCATCCACCACCAACGGCACCTCCGGCAACGCCACGTTCGGCATGACGTCCGGCACCAACGGTTGCTCCACCAACGCATCGCTGACCTACGGCGGCAAATCCTGGTTTGCCATGAATGGCATGATGAACGAGCTGTCCGAAGACATGGCAAAAGGCAACGGCGAAGCGCTGACGACCTATGCCGTGGTACTGGGCGTGGCGCCGGAAGACCGTGCGCACTTCGCCGCCGTCACTCACGAGCACTTCCAGCAGATCTTCAGCAAGGCTGACGTGACCGCCGAAGACGTGCATACCAACACCCTGGCCGTTCTGAAGGCAGACCCACGTCTGGCCAAGTACGCGACTCAGGCTTAAGCTCGACCCACCCGCTTCTTTCGGGAAGCGGGTTTTATTTTTTCGACCCGCCCTTCTTGGGTCTTTGTTTCTTTCGACTTAAGTTGCCATTTATGCTCAAACGCCTTGCCTGGCTGGCGCTGTGTGTCTGCGCCCCGCTGTCCGCCGCGCCTCACGTCGACCCTCAACGTTTGCAGCAACTGGCCAACGACCGCTTCTGGATTTCCCTCGGTCATTACGAAACCGCCAAGCTCGGTGGCTGGCGCAGCTACGTCAGCGACAAAAAATTCTTTCTTGCCCCCGACGGCAACGAACACCCCGACCATGAACTGGCCGCCACCGTGCAAGCGCTGTACGCCCCCGCCAGTCTCGGTGAGCAACACGCCCAGTGCGTCTACCCGGCGCGCACCCGCTGGTTGAAAGATCAACTCAACCTGACCGACCTGCCGACACCGGACTGCGCCGAATTCAAGAAGTGGTTCAAGGACGTCTCGCCCCACAGCGCGGTGATGATTTTCCCGGCGGCCTACCTCAACAGCCCGTCATCGATGTTCGGCCACACCCTGCTGCGCATCGACCAGGCTGACGTGCAGAGCGACAAGACTTCGCTGCTCAGTTACGCGATCAACTTCGGCGCCTACATCGAAGGTTCGGACAACAGCATCCTGTACGCCTGGAAAGGCCTGATGGGCGGCTATCCTGGGCTGTTCGCGCTAGTGCCCTATCAGGAAAAACTCTCGGAATACCGCAGCCTGGAAAACCGCGACCTGTGGGAATACCGGCTCAATCTGACGCAGGCCGAAACCGCGCGGATGGTCGAGCATGTGTGGGAGTTGAAGCAGATCCAGTTCGACTACTTCTTCTTCGACGAAAACTGCTCCTATCGCCTGCTCGAATTGCTGCAGGTGGCGCGCCCGAGCCTGCGCCTGACCGAACAATTCCCGCTGACCGCGATCCCCACCGACACCGTCAAAGCGGTGAAGGAAGCCGGGCTGGTCGAGCACATCGAGTATCGCCCTTCCCGCGAGCGCGAACTGCTCAGCCGCGCCGAGCCCCTGAGCGGCGAAGAACAGGACTGGGTGCTGAAAGTCAGCGCCGATCAGCAGCAATTGCAGGATCCGGTTTTCAAGGCACTGCCCCGCGACCGGCAAGCGCTGATCATCGACGCGGCGTATCGGCTGGAGCGCTACCGCGCCAACGGCCAGGAACGTGATCCGCAACGGGCCCAGCGCAGTTTCGAACTGCTGCGGGCGATCAACAAGAATCCGGCGCCGGAGCTGCAGATTCCACAACCGGGCCTGCCCGAAGACGGCCATGAATCGCGCACCTGGCAGGCCGGTCTCGGCACGCGCGGTGACCGTGCATTCGGCGAGTACGGCTTGCGCATGGCCTATCACGACCTCAACGACAACGCCGAGAGTTTCCCCCTCGGCGCACAGATCGAAATCCTGCAAATGAAGCTGCGCCAGTACGAAGGCAATCACTGGCAATTCCAGCAACTGGACCTGGCGACCATCCGCTCGCTGACGCCGCGCAATGCGCTGTTGCAGCCGCTGTCGTGGCAGGTCACCGGTGGTCTTGAACGTGTACCGGGCAAGCATGATGACGAGACTTTGGTCAGCCACGTCAACGGTGGCGGAGGCGGCACCTGGGCGCTGGGTGACGATATGCTGGGTTTTGCCCTCGGCACGGTGCGCGTTGAACACAACAATGATTTCGCCGAGTTCGTTTCACCCGCAGGCGGTTTCAATACCGGCGTGTTGTGGAAAAACCCGCTGGGCAATCTCAGCCTGGAGGCCAAAGGTGATTACTTCTTCAATGGTGAAGTGCGCCGTAGCCTGAGCCTGAATCAGCAGTGGGAATTGTCGCGCAACCTCGGCCTGCGCCTGAGCGCCCAGCGCGAGTTCAGCCATCTGGCCACGCCAGAGACCGAGGTGATGCTGGAAGTGAAGTGGTATCACTACTGAGGTTTTGATCTTTCTTTCACGCCCCGTCGACGAATCCGCTTCTAGACTTTCCCTATCAGCCGTTTGACGGCCCGGGAGAGTGTGATGTGGCGGTGTGCGGTTTTTGCGGGCGTGTTGCTGTTGCTGGGTGGCTGTCAGAGCACCCACGAAGATCTGATCGCCAAGGGGTATCCACCGGCGTTCGCCGACGGTTTCGATGACGGTTGCATCAGCGGTCGGCAGGCGGCCGGTTCGATCAGTGGCGAGTTTCGCAAGAACGTGCCGCGTTATCTCAAGGACAAGCAATACGCCGAAGGCTGGAGCGACGGCTTTCGCCAATGTCAGGCGATGCTGGAAAACAAGGATCGCGAACAGTATCGCAACGAACACTGGGACGAACGCGAGCGCGCCTGGCAGCAGGAAAAGGATCAGGGCGCCGCGCGGGCTTATCGTTCGCAGTAGGTCGTTTCCAGACATCCAGCGAAACCTTTTGCCTGCGACCATGGCCCAACGGTTGTAACAGGAGCCCATCATGAGTCGCGCCTTCGTCAACGAAGACAACGCCGCTGCGCAAGCCGATCAGCCGGTCGAACGGCAGGTCAGCACACAGCCCAACTACGTCACGCCGCAAGGCCTTGCCCAGTTGCAGGCGAAAGTCGCCGAACTGCAAACCCTGCACGCCGAACAGTCCGCCAAGGGCGAACAGGCCGACAAGCAGCGGCTGGCCGATCTTGAACGGGATTTGCGTTATTTCAATCAACGGGTCGGCAGCGCTCAGGTCGCCCCGGCCCCGACGTCGAACGACAAGGTGCAGATCGGCAGTTGGGTGACCTACGCCGACGAACACGACACCGAGCGCCGGGTGCAACTGGTCGGCGAAGATCAGGCCGATGCCGCCAACGGCCTGATCAACTGGGCCTCACCGCTGGGCCGTGCGCTGCTTGGCGCGCGGCTCAACGATGAAGTGCTGTGGCAGCGCCCAGCCGGTGATCAACTGATCGAAGTGATCCGCATCGAGCGCTCTTGAGACCCGTTGCTTAAACCACGCCTTGGGCGAGCATCGCGTCGGCGACTTTGACGAAGCCGGCGATGTTCGCGCCCTTGACGTAGTTGATCCGGCCGTTTTCCTCACCGTAATGCACGCAGGCGTGGTGAATCGACTGCATGATCCCGTGCAGCTTGCTGTCCACCTCGCCGCCCGTCCACAGCAGACGCATGGCGTTCTGCGACATCTCCAGCCCACTGACCGCCACGCCGCCGGCATTCGATGCCTTGCCCGGCGCGAACAGGATGCCAGCTTCGATAAAGATATCCACAGCCTCGAGGGTGGTCGGCATGTTCGCGCCTTCGGCCACGCAGATGCAGCCGTTGCGCAGCAAGGTGCGGGCGGATTCCGCGTCGAGCTCGTTCTGGGTGGCGCATGGCAGCGCGATGTCGCATGGCAACGACCATGGCAGCTGACCGGCGCGGAACTCCAGGCCGAAGGCGGAAGCCAATTCGCTGATCCGCCCGCGCTTGACGTTCTTCAGTTCCAGCAGCGCCAGCCACTGTTCTTCGCTCAGGCCTGCCTCGCAGTACAACGTGCCTTCGGAGTCGGACAGGGAAATCACCTTGCCGCCCAGATCCATCACTTTGCGAGCCGCGTACTGCGCAACGTTGCCGGAACCGGAGATCGCCACGCGCTTGCCTTCGACGGTCTGCTCGCGGCGCTTGAGCATTTCCTCGGCGAAGTACACACAACCGAAACCGGTGGCTTCCGGACGGATCAGGCTGCCGCCGTAGGTCATGCCCTTGCCGGTCAGCACGCTGGTGAACTGATTGCTCAGGCGTTTGTACTGGCCGAACAGGAAACCGATCTCCCGTGCGCCGACACCGATGTCTCCGGCCGGCACGTCCACGTCGGCACCGATGTGGCGGTACAGCTCACTCATGAACGCCTGGCAGAAACGCATGACTTCGGCGTCGCTCTTGCCCTTCGGATCGAAGTCCGAACCGCCCTTGCCGCCGCCCATGGGCAACGAGGTCAGGGAGTTCTTGAAGGTCTGTTCGAAGGCGAGGAATTTCAGTACGCCCATATTCACCGAAGGGTGGAAGCGCAAGCCGCCCTTGTACGGGCCGATGGCGCTGTTCATCTGGATGCGGAAACCGCGATTGACCTGGACCTTGCCCTGATCGTCGACCCACGACACCCGGAACACCACTGCCCGCTCCGGCTCGCAGATACGCTCCAGAATCCCCGAGGTCAGATAGTGCGGATTGGCTTCGAGAAACGGCCACAGGCTGCGCAGGACTTCTTCGACGGCCTGGTGGAATTCGGGTTGATCCGGATCGCGCTTTTTCAGACGGGCGAGGAAGGATTCGACGGATTCGATCATGGGAAAAGTCTCGGCAAATTTGTTGTCGTTGGAGGAGATTGAGCCGAACTGTAACAAACGACATGTACACAGCAACAGACAAAAATGTCGCATTTATGAAAACAAATAGTACACACGCTATAAAACAGTCTGCATTGCAGGCAAAAAAAAGCGGAGCCCGAAGGCCCCGCTTTTTCATGCAACCAACCTGTTATCAGGCCAGTTTCTTGTGGCGTACCCGGTGTGGCTGGGCCGCTGCTTCGCCGAGGCGCTTTTTGCGATCGGCTTCGTACTCGGTGTAGTTGCCCTCGAAGAACACCGCTTGCGAGTCGTCTTCGTACGCCAGGATGTGAGTCGCGACGCGGTCAAGGAACCACCGATCGTGAGAGATCACAATGGCGGCGCCCGGGAAGTCCAGCAGGGCTTCTTCCAGGGAACGCAGGGTTTCAACGTCGAGGTCGTTGGACGGTTCGTCGAGCAGCAGGACGTTGCCGCCCTCCTTCAGGGTCAGCGCCAGGTGCAGACGACCGCGCTCACCACCGGACAGGTCCTTGACGAACTTCTGCTGATCGCCGCCCTTGAAGTTGAAGCGACCGACGTAGGTACGCGACGGGATCTCGTAGTTGCCGATGCGGATCTGATCGGAACCGTCGGAGATCTGCTGGAACACGGTCTTGCTGCCGTCGAGGTCTTCGCGGCTCTGGTCAACGCAGGCCAGTTGCACGGTTTCGCCGATCTCGATGCTGCCAGAGTCCGGGGTTTCCTTGCCCATCAGCATACGGAACAGGGTCGACTTACCGGCACCGTTACCGCCGATCACGCCGACAATGGCGCCTTTTGGCATCGAGAACGACAGGTTGTCGATCAGTACGCGATCGCCGTAGCCCTTGGTGACGTTCTTGAACTCGATGACCTTGTCGCCCAGGCGCGGACCGGCCGGGATGTAGATCTCGTTGGTTTCCGAACGCTTCTGGAATTCCTGCGACTGCATTTCTTCGAAGCGTTGCAGACGAGCCTTGGATTTCGACTGGCGGGCCTTGGCGCCTTTGCGCACCCACTCCAGTTCTTCCTTCATGGCTTTTTCGTGAGCCGATTGCTGCTTGGATTCCTGGGCCAGACGATCGGACTTGGCTTCCAGCCAACCCGAGTAGTTGCCCTCGTAAGGAATGCCCGCGCCGCGGTCGAGTTCCAGAATCCAGCCGGCGACGTTGTCCAGGAAGTAACGGTCGTGCGTGATCGCTACCACAGTGCCCGGGAAGTCGTGCAGGAAGTGTTCGAGCCACGCAACGGAGTCGGCGTCCAGGTGGTTGGTCGGTTCGTCGAGCAGCAGCATGTCCGGGGCGGACAGCAGCAGACGGCACAGGGCCACACGACGTTTTTCACCACCGGACAGGTGCTCGACCTTGGCGTCCCAGGCCGGCAGACGCAGCGCATCGGCGGCGACTTCCAGCTGGCGCTCCAAGTTGTGACCGTCGCTGGCCTGCAGGATCGCTTCGAGCTTGGCCTGTTCGGCGGCCAGCTTGTCGAAGTCGGCATCCGGGTCGGCGTAAGCGGCGTAGACCTCGTCCAGACGCGCTTGCGCATCCTTGATCACGCTGACCGCTTCCTCGACCACTTCACGCACGGTCTTGGTCGGATCCAGTTGCGGCTCTTGCGGCAGGTAACCGATGTTCAGTTCCGGCATCGGGCGCGCTTCGCCTTCGAACTCGGTGTCGACGCCGGCCATGATTTTCAGCAGCGTGGATTTACCCGAACCGTTGAGGCCGAGTACGCCGATCTTGGCGCCAGGGAAGAAAGACAGCGAAATGTTTTTCAGGATTTCCCGCTTCGGCGGAACAACTTTGCCCAGCCGATGCATGGTGAAGACGTATTGAGCCATGGAGAACCTTGGGTCAGTGACAGATGAATGATTGGAGCGCAGGCGATGCCCGGCCAGACCGATGCGCGTCGTTCACTTGATGGTCATCAATGCGTGCGCGCTGAAAAAGTCTGAGTCTAGGAGCTGGGCCAGACGCTGTTAAAACGTAACGAGCGAAGGAAAGACAAGGCGGAAACAGGCGAGGACGCGGAGTTTACGGGTTGTAAATGAGCAGTCCGAGCCTGTTTTCAACGCAGTATTTCCGAGCGCAGTAGTTTTAACAGTGTCTGGGCTCCCGCGTAACCGGCAAAGCTACCTTAATGACCGATGGCAGTCCAGCCGAGCGGGGCTGGCACTTCGCCACAACTCAAGGCATGCTAGCCGCCCCTTGGGCGTCCGGCTTATAGTGCACGTCGCGCCAGTCCAGCCAGACCGCAGGATTACAGCTTGTCCAACGTCACTCCGCCAGCCTCTGTGAGCAGCACCCAACCGGCGCCCGGCTCGTCCCTGCGCGGAACATTGAAAGGCGCGCTGGCGACACTGGTGCTGTTGCTGCTCGCGTTGCTGTTCTGGCAGCTGCTCGATCAACTGCGCGAAACCCAGAAAAACCAGCGTCAGTACACCATCGACTACACCGCTGACCTCGCCGCTCAGGTCAGCCTGAACATGGCGCTGAACGCGCAGATCGCCCTCAATCTGCTACCGATCGTCGAACAGCCCCAATCGGCCGACGAACAGCAGGCGCTGCTGCGCAAGCTTCAGCAATCGCTGCCTGACCTGCGCAGCCTGGCCCTGCTCAGCCCGTCCGGCAAAATCCTCAGCGACAGCGCGACTGACAGCCACGACGCCGATTACCTCAGCGATCTGGTACGCCGCAGCCGCGCTCAGGCCCACTACTTCAGCAACGCCGACGACGGTTCGGTGGTGCATCTATTGCTGCATCAGGCTAGCGGCAGCACGCGCGGTTACTGGGCGCTGCGCCTGACGCCGACCTTCTTCGACGCACTGACCAAACAGGGCGACAGCGGTATCCGCCCGCTGTGGCTGGTGGAAAACCGCGTCAACCATCAGATCATCAGCCGCGACGAAGCCCTGCCTTCTTCCAAGACCAGCACCCTGACCCCGGACGATCTGGCCAACAGCGTACTGACCGTGCCGCTGAGCAGCAGCGACTGGCAACTGCGTGGCCTGTTCGACCGCCAGCATGTGCTCGAACAACTGCTGCCGGCGTTCATCGGCAAATGCCTGTTGGGCCTGGCACTCTCGCTGCTGCCGTTTATCGCGCTGCTCAACATGCGCCGCCGTCAGCGTCAGGTGCATGAAGGGCGTCGGCGTTATCAGGATATTTTCGAAGGCACCGGCGTGGCGCTGTGCGTGCTGGATCTTTCGGGGCTAAAGCAGGTTTTTGAAAAGGCCCAGATCCAGACCAGCGACCAGCTCAAGGCCTGGCTCGACCAGCCGGCGCAGCGCCAGCAATTGCTCCACGAACTGCGGGTCACCGAGGTCAACCAGGTTGCGCTGCAACTGCTCAACGTCAATTCCTGCGACCACGCCTGGCAACTGCTGATCGACGGCCAGCCACACAGTCAGTGCGCCATCGGCAATCAGGTGCTCGACGCGGTGCTCCAGCAGCAAAAGCAGCTGGAACTGGAAATCAAACTGCCGGACATCAATGGCCGCGACCAGCACCTGTGGCTGGTGCTGCGCCTGCCTCAGGAACAGCACGACTACAAGGCCGTGATCCTGAGCATCAACGACATCACCAGCCGCAAGCTGATCGAGCTGTCGCTGCTGGAGCGCGAAGGTTTCTGGTCGGACGTGGTGCGTACCGTGCCGGATCATCTGTATGTGCAGGACGTGATCAGCCAGCGGATGATCTTCAGCAACCACCACCTCGGCCAGACCCTCGGTTACAACCGTACCGAATTGCATCAGATGGGCGAGTACTTCTGGGAAATCCTCCTGCACCCTGAAGACGCCGACTATTACCACCGCTCGCGGCAGATGCAGCGTCACGCCGGTTACAGCCAGTTGTTGCAGTGTCAGTTGCGCTTCCGTCATCGCGACGGCAAGTGGCGGCGCTTCGACATTCGCGAACAGGCGCTGGCCCGGGACAAGCACGATCAGGTCACGCGGATCATCGGCGTGGCCAAGGACATCACCGAGCAGATCGAAGCCAGCGAGTCCCTGCGCGACAGCGAACAGCGCTACCGGATGCTCGCCGAAAGCATCAGCGACGTGATTTTCTCCACCGACAGCAAGCTGTCGCTGAACTACGTCAGCCCATCGGTACAAGCGGTGTTGGGTTATGACGCCGAGTGGATTTTCCAGAACGGCTGGCAATCGACCATCGCCAACCCGCAGCAGCTGAGCGGCATCTATCACCTGATGGATCGGGTCAGCAAAGCCTTGGGCAAACCCGAGCAACTGGTGATTTTGCGCAGCCAGGTGCAGACCCAGATGTTCCTGTTCGACTGCCTGCGCGCCGACGGCCGCAAGATCCCGATCGAACTGCGTCTGGTGCTGGTGTGGGACGAACACGGCGCCTTCGAAGGCGTGCTCGGGGTTGGTCGCGACATCAGCCAGCAGCGCCGTGCCGAGAAAGACCTGCGCATGGCGGCCACGGTTTTCGAGCACTCGACCTCGGCGATCCTGATCACCGACCCGGCCGGTTACATCGTCCAGGCCAACGAGGCGTTCAGCCGGGTCAGCGGCTACGCGGTGAGCGAGGTGCTCGACCAGTTGCCGAACATGCTGACCGTCGACGAACAGCAGGACGCGCACCTGCGCTACGTGCTCAAGCAGTTGCATCAGCACAGCACCTGGGAAGGTGAAGTCTGGCTCAAGCGCCGCAACGGCGAGCATTACCCGGCGTGGGTCGGCATCACCGCCGTGCTCGATGACGAGGGCGATCTGGCCAGTTACGTGTGTTTCTTCAGCGACATCAGCGAGCGCAAGGCCAGCGAGCAGCGGATTCACCGCCTCGCCTATTACGACGCCCTGACCCACCTGCCGAACCGCACGCTGTTCCAGGATCGTCTGCACACCGCGCTGCAATCGGCCGAGCGGCAGAAGTCGTGGGTGGTACTGATGTTCCTCGACCTCGACCGTTTCAAACCGATCAACGACTCCCTCGGCCACGCTGCCGGCGACCGCATGCTCAAGGACATGGCCACGCGGTTGCTGGCCTGCGTCGACGATGACGACACCGTGGCGCGAATGGGTGGCGACGAATTCACCCTGTTGCTGCAACACCGTTCCAGCCGCGAAATGGCGCTGAACCGTGCGATCCACGTGGCCGAGCAGATTCTCGCCAGCCTCGTACGGCCGTTCGTGCTCGAAGGCCGCGAGTTCTTCGTCACCGCCAGTATCGGCATCGCCCTGAGCCCGCAGGACGGCAACGAACTCAGCCAACTGATGAAGAACGCCGACACCGCGATGTATCACGCCAAGGAGCGCGGCAAGAACAACTTCCAGTTCTATCAGGCCGACATGAACGCCAGTGCGCTGGAGCGTCTGGAGCTGGAAAGCGATTTGCGCCACGCCCTCGAGCAGAACGAATTCGTGTTGTATTACCAGCCGCAGTTCAGCGGCGACGGCAAACGCCTGACCGGCGCCGAAGCCCTGCTGCGCTGGCGTCATCCGCGTCGTGGACTGGTGCCGCCGGGGGACTTCATCCCGGTGCTCGAAGAACTCGGGCTGGTGGTGGACGTTGGCGACTGGGTGATCAGCGAGGCCTGCCGTCAGCTCAAGACCTGGCACCAGAGCCGCGTGCGCGTGCCGAAAGTCTCGGTGAACATTTCCGCCCGGCAGTTCTCCGACGGCCAGCTCGGCACGCGGATCGCCACCATCCTCAAGGAAACCGGCCTGCCGCCGGCGTGCCTGGAACTGGAGCTGACCGAAAGTATCCTGATGCGCGAAGTCAGCGAGGCGATGCAGATCCTCGCCGGCCTGAAGAACCTCGGCCTGAGCATCGCGGTCGACGACTTCGGCACCGGTTACTCATCGCTGAACTACCTCAAGCAATTCCCGATCGACGTGCTGAAGATCGACCGCACCTTCGTCGACGGCCTGCCGTCCGGCGAGCAGGACGCGCAGATTGCCCGGGCAATCATCGCCATGGCCCACAGCCTGAATCTGGCGGTGATCGCCGAGGGCGTGGAAACCCATGAGCAACTGGACTTCCTGCGCGAGCATGGCTGCGACGAGGTTCAGGGCTATTTGTTCGGACGGCCGATGCCGGCGGGACGGTTCGAGGCGCAGTTCAGCAATGATGCGCTGTTCATGTTCGACTGAAGATCGGCGGCGCGATCTTCGCGAGCAAGCTCGCTTCCACAGGGATTGATGTCGATCACAAAATCGCGGGGCAGCCTCGGTTATTGTGCGAACCGGCTGGTCAACGAAGGCCGGCACGGACGCCACATATCTGGTCATGAACGCCACTTGTCTGCGACATGATGTCGTTTCATATGCCATCCAAAACCCGATGGGTTAGAATGCCCCCCTTTTCTGCCCCCGATCCTTGAGGACCGCCATGTTCAGCCGTGATTTGACTATTGCCAAGTACGACGCCGATCTTTTTGCCGCCATGGAGCAAGAAGCCCAGCGCCAGGAAGAACACATCGAGCTGATCGCTTCGGAGAACTACACCAGCCCAGCGGTGATGGAAGCTCAAGGCTCGGTACTGACCAACAAGTACGCCGAAGGCTACCCGGGCAAGCGCTACTACGGTGGTTGCGAGTACGTCGACGTTGTCGAGCAACTGGCCATCGACCGCGCCAAGGAACTGTTCGGCGCCGACTACGCCAACGTTCAGCCGCACGCAGGTTCCCAAGCCAACGCTGCTGTTTACCTGGCCCTGCTGTCGGCCGGTGACACCATCCTGGGCATGAGCCTGGCTCACGGCGGTCACCTGACCCACGGCGCCAGCGTTTCCTCCTCCGGCAAGCTGTACAACGCCATCCAGTACGGCATCGACGCCAACGGCCTGATCGACTACGACGAAGTCGAGCGTCTGGCAGTTGAGCACAAGCCGAAAATGATCGTGGCTGGTTTCTCTGCCTACTCGCAGATCCTCGACTTCCCGCGCTTCCGCGCCATCGCCGACAAGGTTGGCGCCTACCTGTTCGTCGACATGGCTCACGTGGCCGGTCTGGTCGCCGCTGGCGTCTACCCGAACCCGGTTCCGTTCGCTGACGTCGTGACCACCACCACCCACAAGACCCTGCGCGGTCCACGTGGTGGCCTGATCCTGGCCAAGGCCAACGCCGACATCGAGAAGAAGCTGAACTCCGCGGTATTCCCGGGCGCCCAGGGCGGCCCGCTGGAGCACGTGATCGCCGCCAAAGCGATCTGCTTCAAGGAAGCACTGCAGCCTGAGTTCAAGGCTTACCAGCAACAAGTGGTGAAAAACGCCCAGGCCATGGCCGGCGTGTTCATCGAGCGCGGTTTCGACGTGGTTTCCGGCGGTACTGAAAACCACCTGTTCCTGCTGTCGCTGATCAAGCAGGAAATCTCCGGTAAAGACGCCGACGCCGCTCTGGGCAAAGCGTTCATCACCGTGAACAAGAACTCCGTGCCAAATGACCCACGCTCCCCGTTCGTCACCTCCGGCCTGCGCTTCGGTACTCCGGCTGTGACCACTCGCGGCTTCAAAGAGGCTGAGTGCAAAGAGCTGGCCGGCTGGATCTGCGACATCCTGGCTGACCTGAACAACGAAGCGGTGATCGACGCTGTTCGTGAGAAAGTCAAAGCCATCTGCAAGAAACTGCCGGTATACGGCGCTTAATTGCGACGTTAAAACCGCAGCATGAAAAACCGGCCAGTGATGGCCGGTTTTTTTTCGCCCGCAAAAAAGTTTCGAACGCTAAATGGCTCAAGGTCGGGGTCTCGCGCCCAACTGGTCAGACCGGTCATGCCAATTCGTCATTTTTCACTTGCGATCCGTAAAAAACAGCGCCTAGACTGCACCCGCACTGGACATACCGGTAAGACCACAATAATTAAGTCCTGAATCTGATGCGCCCCGCGCACGGCAGCCAGGACACCGACCAGGATTCCTCCCATGCTCAGATGGTGCTCGCGTTCAATCTTCCTCCAAGTGGTTCTCGGACTGGTGCTCGGCATCGTCTGCGGGCTGACCCTTCCTGAATACTCAGCCCAGCTCAAACCGCTCGGCGACGGTTTCATCAAACTGATCAAGATGCTCATCGGCCTGATCGTGTTCTGCGTGGTGGTCAGCGGCATCAGCGGCGCCGGCGACCTGAAGAAGGTCGGGCGCATCGGCCTCAAGTCGGTGATCTACTTCGAAGTGCTGACCACCATCGCCCTGGTGATCGGTCTGGTGTTCGCCTTCAGCACCGGGATCGGCAGCGGCGCCAATATCCATCTGGAGCAACTGTCCGCCGCCGACATGGGCGACATCGCCGAACGCGGCCAGCACATGCACACCACCACCCAGTTCCTGATGGACCTGATCCCGACTTCGGTACTCGGCGCCTTTGCCGACAACAACATCCTGCAAGTGCTGTTGTTCTCGGTGCTGTTCGGCAGCGCGTTGAACCTGGTGGGCGAAGCGGCTTCCGGGATCTCGCGGCTGATCAACGAGCTGAGCCATGTGATCTTCCGCATCATGGGCATGATCGTGCGTCTGGCGCCGATCGGCGTATTCGGTGCCATCGCCTTCACCACCAGCAAATATGGCCTGGATTCGCTGCAACACCTGGGCAGCCTGGTCGGTTTGTTCTACCTGACCTGCATCGCCTTCGTCGCGCTGATTCTCGGTCTGGTGATGCGCCTGTCCGGTCTGCGCATGTGGCCGTTGCTCAAGTACCTGCGTGAAGAACTGCTGATCGTCATGGGCACCGCCTCCTCCGACGCCGTGCTGCCGCAGATCATGCGCAAGCTGGAACATCTGGGCATCGGCAGCTCGACCGTCGGGCTGGTGATTCCCACCGGTTACTCGTTCAACCTCGACGGATTCTCGATCTACCTGACCCTGGCCATCGTGTTCATCGCCAACGCCACCGGTACGCCGCTGGCCATGACCGATCTGCTGACGATTTTGCTGGTGTCGCTGATCACCTCCAAAGGTGCCCACGGCATTCCGGGCTCGGCGCTGGTGATTCTCGCGGCCACGCTGACGGCCATCCCGGCGATTCCGGTGGTCGGTCTGGTGCTGGTGCTGGCGGTGGACTGGTTCATGGGCATCGGCCGCGCGCTGACCAACCTGATCGGCAACTGCGTCGCCACCGTGGCCATCGCCCGCTGGGAAAAGGACATCGACGTGCAGCGGGCGAACAAGGTGCTCAACGGCGAGCAGGGCTATAACTTTCAGCCGAGAAAAACGGTCGTTCAAGCGGCGGCCAAAGAATTCTGAATGATCGCCGTGCCTGTGCAAATGCAGGCACGGCTCATGGAGCGAACACGTGATAACTACATCAACCGTCGTCAACTCAGTGGTGGAAAAACTCCGGGCCGCGCTGGCCCGTGGTCAGTGGCGCTCCGGCGAGATGCTGCCGGGCCAGCGCGAATTGGCCGAACAGCTCGGCATCAGCCGCCCGAGCCTGCGCGAAGCGGTAATCGTGCTGGAAACCCTCGGCCTGGTGCGCTCGATGCCGGGCAAAGGCGTGGTGGTGCTCGACGCCCAGGCCAGTGACAGCCAAAGCCACGACAGCGCGGTAGCCGGCGCCAGCCTCGAAGACGTGCTGCAACTGCGCTACACCCTCGAACCGTTCATCGTTGGTCTGGTGGCGCAGTCGATCAGCAGCAAGGAAGTCGGCCAGTTGCGCCTGACCCTGATGGACATGCGCGAAGCCCTCGAAGCGGGCGACAGCGAGGCCGGGGTCAGCGCCTACATCGCGTTCCACGAAGAACTGTTCACCCTGACCTCGAACCCGATTTTCCAGAGCGTGGTGCAACAGACCAGCAACGCCCTCAAGCAAAGCGCCGAAGTACTGCGCAATTCGCCGGAGCACCTGGCCGAACGCCTTGAGGAAAACGAAGCCGTGGTGCGCGCAATCCGCAGCAAGAACAGCGCACAGGCCAGCGCCGAAATGCGCCGGCACATCCTGCGTGAAGGCCAGCGGATGGGCATCGAGCTGAATATTCCGGATGACAACCTGAGCCACTGAAACGCCTCACTGGAGACCGGCCATGAACAGTCTTGCCACGCCGTCGCACCCTCGCCCGACCTCGACGGCCCTGCCCTTCTCCCGCCTGCACGCGCCGGTGGACGATCTGTATCCGCGCCTGTTCGACGCAATCCTCGAGCAACGCATCGATGCCGCCAGCCGTTTCACCGAAGAAAGTCTCAAGCAGATGTTCGGCGTCAGCCGCGCTGATGTGCGTCGGGTGCTGACCCAGCTGTCCCACGAACAGATCATCGTGCTGCGGGCCAACCACCGACCGCGAGTGGCCACGCCGGATGCCGAGCAGACACGTCAGGCCCTGCACGCCCGGCGTCTGGCCGAGAACACGCTGGTGCGATTGGCTTGTCAGCATGCGCAGGCTGAAGATTTGAAGCGCCTGCGAGCGTTAATCGAACGTGAGCGTCAGGCTGTGGATAAAGATCGGCGCGGGGCGGCAATTCGCCTTTCCGGGGAGTTTCATTTGCAGGTAGCGAAAATGGCGCGCAATGCACCGTTGGCGCATTTTCTCGGCACGTTGGTGCCGCTGACCTCACTGGCGATTGCGCGATGCACTGAAACCACGCACAGCTGTTGCGGCTGGCAGGATCACGCCCGGATCGTCGAGGCGATCGAGCGTGATGACGCTGCCGAGGCGGTGTCGCTGATGAACCGTCATCTGGATCATCTGGAGCAGACGATTCTCAGCGGCTGCATGCACTGAAAGCGCGGCGGACTCAGTTCGCCGCTACTTTGGCAAACCCCGCCCGGATTTTCTCTTCCGGCAAATCGTCGGCGATAAACACGATCACGCTTTCCCGCGCCTCGCCTTCCGCCCACTCGGTGTCCCAGTCAAAGCCGTAGAGTTTCAGCACGCCCTGAAACACCAGCCGCCGATCTTCACCGGCAATGTTCAACACGCCTTTGTAGCGCAGCAGTTGCTTGCCGTGCTCTTCCAGCAATTCATTCATGAACTCGCTGAGCTGATCGATATCCAGCGGCTGATCGGTGCGCAGCACCAGACTGGAAATCCGGTCGATGGACGGCGCCTTGCTCACGGGCCGCAAGCTCACCCCGCCGCCGAGATCGGCATTCAGGTTGAAACCGCGCACATCGAGCAATTCAGCCAGATCGATGTTGCCGTGTTCGACCACGCGAATCGGTGCACGGCGGTTGATGCGGGTCAGTCGTTCGCTGAGCGCCGTGAACGCGGCCTCGTCCACCAGATCGGTCTTGCTCACCAGCAAGCGGTCGGCAAAACCGATCTGCGCCTGGGCGATGGTCTGGGTCAGGTGCAGTTCGGCGTGAGCCGCGTCGACGAGGGTGATGATGCCGTCGAGCAGATAACGCTCGCGCAGTTCTTCGTCGATGAAAAAGGTCTGCGCCACCGGGGCCGGGTCGGCCAAGCCGGTGCATTCGATGACCAGCCGATCGAAAGCGATTTCGCCGCTGTCCAGGCGTTCGAGCAGCAGGTACAGGGCCTTGGTCAGGTCGGTGTGGATGGTGCAGCAGACGCAGCCGTTGGCCAGGGTCATGACTTGCACCGGCTCGTCGCCCAGCAATTGGGTGTCGATACCGGCGTCGCTGAATTCGTTTTCGATCACGGCGATTTTCAGGCCGTGCTCGGCTTTCAACAGATGGCGCAGCAAGGTGGTCTTGCCGGCGCCGAGGAAACCGCTGAGCACCGTTACAGGTATTGGAGAAGACAACATCGATCCCCTTCACAAAATTGATGAACAACACAAAACAAATGTGGGAGCGGGCTTGCTCGCGAAAGGGTCGTGTCAGTCGACATCATTGCTCAATGACACACCGCTTTCGCGAGCAAGCCCGCTCCCACAGTTGGGGACTGCATCAACCGAAGGCTGTCAGATCAACAGCACTTCGGCCCACCCTTGCCACCGTAACGGGCTTCCTGACGTTCGCGAAAGAACATCTCGTAGCTCATCACCGGTTTGTCCGGGTGTTTGGTCTGCATATGCTCGACGTAGGTGTCGTAGTCGGGCATGCCGACCATCAGGCGCGCGGCCTGACCGAGGTATTTACCGAGGCGACTCAGGTCATTGAACATGCTGCAATCCTCTGTTTACGCGTCCGGCAGGGCCTGGAATGGCGATTCTTTGTCCGTACGCTCTTTTTTGCCCCAGGCGGCGATGCCGACCTTGAGCGCATAGAACAGGATGCTGAATACCACGAACAGGAACAGCGCGGTCAATGTAGCGTTGGTGTAGGCGTTGAAGATCACGTGCTGCATCTGCTCGACGCTTTTCGCCGGCGCCAGCACCTGACCGTTGGCCAGTGCATCGCTGTACTTCTTGGCCAGCGACAGGAAACCGATCGCCGGGTTGGCGTCGAACAGCTTGATGAAGCCTGCAGTCGTGGTGCAGATCAGCAGCCAGGTGGCCGGCAGCAGGGTGACCCAGATGTAGCGCTGGCGCTTCATCTTGATCAGGACCACGGTGCCGAGCATCAGCGCGATACCGGCCAGCATCTGGTTGGAGATACCGAACAGCGGCCACAAGGTATTGATCCCGCCCAGTGGATCGACCACGCCCTGATACAGCAACCAGCCCCACATCGCCACACAACCGGCGGTGGCGATCAGGTTGGCGGACCAGGATTCGGTACGTTTCAGCGCCGGTACGAAGGAGCCGAGCAGGTCCTGCAGCATGAAGCGACCGGCACGGGTACCGGCATCGACTGCGGTCAGGATGAAAAGCGCTTCGAACAGGATCGCGAAGTGGTACCAGAACGCCATGGTGTTTTCACCCGGCAGCACACTGTGCAGGATCTGCGCGATACCGACCGCCAGGGTCGGCGCACCGCCGGCACGGGCCAGGATGGTGGTTTCGCCGATGTCATGCGCCACGGCTTGCAGGGCTTCCGGGGTAATTGCAAAGCCCCAGTTGCTGACCGCAGTTGCCACGGACACCACGTCACCGCCGACCACGGCGGCCGGACTGTTCATGGCGAAGTACACGCCTGGCTCGATCACCGAGGCAGCGACCATGGCCATGATGGCCACGAACGATTCCATCAGCATGCCGCCGTAACCGATGTAACGGGCGTTGGTTTCGTTATCCAGCAGCTTCGGCGTTGTCCCGGAAGAGATCAGCGCGTGGAAACCGGATACCGCACCGCAAGCGATGGTGATGAACAGGAACGGGAACAGACCGCCCTTCCACACCGGGCCGGTGCCGTCGACGAACTGGGTCAGTGCCGGCATTTTCAGCTCGGGCATGGTCACCAGGATGCCGATCGCCAGGGCGACGATGGTACCGATCTTGAGGAACGTGGAGAGATAGTCACGCGGCGCCAGAATCAGCCAAACCGGCAGCGAAGCGGCGACGAAACCGTAACCGACCAACATCCAGGTAATCTGCACGCCAGTGAAGGTGAAGGCCTTGGCCCAGACCGGATCGGCGGCAATCTGCCCACCGAGCCAGATCGAACCCAGCAGCAGCAACACGCCAACTACCGAGATCTCGCCGATTCGCCCCGGACGGATGTAGCGCATGTAGATGCCCATGAACATCGCGATCGGAATGGTCGCCATCACGGTGAAGATGCCCCACGGGCTTTCAGCCAGGGCTTTCACCACGATCAGCGCCAGCACCGCGAGGATGATGATCATGATCAGGAAGCAGCCGAACAGCGCGATGGTGCCGGGGATACGGCCCATTTCTTCACGCACCATGTCGCCCAGGGAACGGCCGTTGCGACGGGTCGACATGAACAGGACCATGAAGTCCTGCACCGCGCCCGCCAGCACAACGCCGGCGATCAGCCACAGCGTACCGGGCAGATAGCCCATCTGCGCCGCCAGTACCGGGCCGACCAGCGGACCTGCGCCGGCGATGGCCGCGAAGTGGTGACCGAAGAGAATGTGTTTGTTGGTTGGAACGTAGTCCAGACCGTCGTTGTTGAGCACGGCGGGGGTGGCCCGACGCGGATCGAGTTGCATCACATTGTTAGCGATGAACAGACTGTAGTAACGGTACGCAACCAGATAAATGGCCACGGCGGCGACCACAATCCACAAGGCGTTGATCGCCTCGCCTCGGCGCAATGCCACTACGCCAAGGGCGCACGCTCCTACGATTGCCAGCAGCAGCCAGGGTAAGTGGCGTAGCAGGCTATTATTATTTTTCATTTTATTATTCCAGCCAGGGTGGACAAGAAAGACAGCCACCCCGAGTTTAGCGCTACTGGCGGCAAAGGCCATACCCCGACATTGGTCTAGACAGTCCATTCGTTGGCATCACCCCGCCGGTCGGGTCTATAGTCAGCTGACCTTCCTGAGGATTGCGCCATGAGCGAGCACCCGTCC
The DNA here is from genome assembly GCF_000282255.1 of Pseudomonas sp. GM25. Lineage (NCBI taxonomy): Bacteria > Pseudomonadati > Pseudomonadota > Gammaproteobacteria > Pseudomonadales > Pseudomonadaceae > Pseudomonas > Pseudomonas sp. GM25. The sequence continues at coordinate 29,629 of NZ_AKJQ01000007.1, forward strand.
GAGCGTCGCCGCTTCAAACGTATCGCGTTCGATGCCAGAACCGAATTGAGCCAGGGCGAGTACATCTGGCCGGTGAAGCTGATCGACCTGTCGCTCAAGGGGCTGTTGATCGAGCGGCCGGAACCCTGGCTGGGGGATGAAACGCAGGACTTCAACGTCGACATTCACCTGAGCGACGACACCGACATCCAGATGGATGTGCAACTGGCACACGACGATCATGGTCAGTTGGGCTTCCAGTGCCGGCACATCAGCCTGGAATCGATTCAGCGCCTGCGCCGTCTGATCGAGCTCAACCTCGGGGATGAGGCCGAGCTCGAACGAGAGCTTGGGGCATTGATGGACGTCTGATTACTCGAAGAGTGAATCCAGCGCCTGCTCCAGACGTGTCACCGCAATGATCTGCAAGCCTGGCGGCGCTTCCTTCGGCGCGTTGCCCTTGGGCACGATCGCACGCTTGAAGCCGTGCTTGGCGGCTTCCTTCAATCGCTCCTGACCGCTCGGCACCGGGCGCACTTCGCCGGACAGGCCGACTTCACCGAACACCAGCAAGTCATGGGGTAACGGCCGGTTGCGCAGGCTCGACATGACGGCGGCCATCAAGGCCAGGTCGGACGCGGTTTCCAGCACCTTCACCCCGCCGACCACGTTGAGGAACACGTCCTGATCGTGAGTCGGAATGCCGCCATGGCGGTGCAACACCGCCAGCAGCATCGCCAGACGATTCTGATCCAGACCCAGCGTCACCCGACGCGGGTTGGCCAGATGGCTGTCATCCACCAGCGCCTGAACTTCCACCAGCATCGGCCGGGTGCCTTCCCACGTTGCCATCACCACACTGCCCGGGACTTCTTCCTGAGCGCGGGTGAGAAAAATCGCCGAAGGGTTGGAGACTTCTTTCAGGCCCTTGTCAGTCATGCCGAAAACGCCGAGTTCGTTGACCGCGCCGAAACGGTTTTTCACCGCTCGCAGCAAACGCAACCGGCCATCGGACTCGCCTTCGAAATACAGCACGGTATCGACCATGTGCTCCAGAACGCGCGGCCCTGCGAGCGCGCCTTCCTTGGTCACGTGGCCGACCAGGAAAATCGCCGTGCCGCTTTGCTTGGCGTAGCGCACCAGCAACGCCGCACTTTCGCGTACCTGGGACACGCCGCCCGGCGCCGATTGCAGTTGTTCGGTGAAGATCGTCTGGATCGAGTCGATCACCATCACCTTGGGTTTTTCCTGACGGGCGGTGGCGATGATGGTTTCGATACAGGTTTCGGTCATGACCCGCAGTTGATCCTGCGGCAGGCCCAGGCGGCGCGCGCGCATGGCGACCTGTTGCTGGGATTCCTCACCGGTGACGTACAGCGCCGGCATGCTCTTGGCGAGGTTGCACAGGGTCTGCAAAAGGATCGTTGATTTGCCGATACCCGGATCGCCGCCGATCAGCACCACCGAACCGTCCACCAGACCACCGCCGAGCACTCGGTCCAGCTCGCCGGAGGCTGTGGAAAAACGCGGAATCTCTTCGATGCTGACTTCGGCCAGGGTCTTGATCTGGGCCTGCTGCCCGGCCCAGCCGGTACGCCCGCTCGGGGCGGCCGCACCGCCGCTCTCGACCATGGTTTCGGTCAGGGTGTTCCAGGCGCCGCATTCGCCGCACTGCCCCGCCCACTTGGGAAAGGTTGCGCCGCACTCGGTGCAGCCATACATGCGCTTGGCCTTGGCCATCTGAACCCCCGGCAAAAACCGCGATGATAACGCAGCCATCGCCGATCAGCGCGGCGCGCCGGGACGGATTTCTCCGCTGGCCAGACGCGCGGCGCTGCTGTCGGTCAATCCCCGACAATTGCCGGGGCTTGAAAGGGCCGCTGTCAGTCGACCAGTTTGGCCGCCAGGGCCTTGACCCGATCCAGGTCACCCTTGGCCACTTTGGTCACACCGGCACCGTATTCAGGATCCGCCTTATAAAGGAAGGACAGCATGATGTGCTTGCTCTCGTCGTCGGCACCCGCCAGCGAACCGCCAAAGCTCTCGATCAGATCCTGGCGCTCCTTCTTGCTGAACGAGCGATACAGATCACCGGCCTGCTTGAAGTTCTGCTCGCGCTGGATCTTCGCCTGTTGCGTGCTGCCCTGCAGCGCGGTCTGGCTGTAGCGCGCACCTGGCGTCTCTTCACGTGGTTGCAGACGGCTTGGCTGATAGTTGACGCCCGAGGTGCTCGCACCGGTATTCATCGCGCCATCCTGATTGCCATTGTTGATGGCGGTTTTGGCGGCATTGATCGGCAATTGCAGGGCGTTGGCACCGAGGCGATACATTTGCGTATCGGCATAGGCAAATATCCGGCCTTGCAGCAGACGGTCTTCCGAGGGCTCGATGCCCGGCACCACATTCGATGGCGCCATGGCTACTTGTTCGGTTTCCTGGAAGACATTCGCAGGATTGCGGTTCAAGACCATTTGTCCAACTTTTCGCTCTGGAATACCTGGCCAGATCTTGGTTGCATCAAGAGGATCGAAATCAAACTTGGACAAATCTTGCGGATTCAAGACCTGGATGTACAAGTCCCACTTGGGAAAGTTACCCTTGTTAATATTTGTTACTAAATCGTGAGTCATGTGACTGTAATCCCGGCCCTGAACTTGCACAACTTGTTGCGGATCGAGATTCTTGATGCCCTGCAAACTTTTCCAGTGAAACTTCACATAGTGAACATCGCCCTTGGCGTTGACCAACTTGTAGGCATGCACACTGTTGCCATCCATCTCCCGATAACTGGCCGGGGTTCCCGAGTTGGAATACAACTCCGTCAATGTGCGGGTGGCCTCAGGTACATGGGAAAAGAAATCGAAGCGACGCGAGTCATCGTCAAGGTTGGTTCGCGGATCGGGCTTGAAGGCATGCACCATGTCCGGAAACTTGATCGCATCGCGGATGAAGAATGTCGGGAAGTTGTTACCCACCAGATCCCAATTACCGTCGGCAGTGTAGAACTTGGTTGCGAAGCCACGTGGGTCACGCAGGGTCTCCGGAGAATGGTTGCCGTGAACCACCGCCGAGAAACGCACGAACACCGGCGTGACCTGGCCGGCGGTAAACACCTTGGCCTTGCTCAGATCGCTCAGATCGTTGGTCGCAGTGAACGTACCATGGGCACCAGTGCCTCGGGCATGCACAACGCGTTCGGGAATGCGCTCGCGGTCGAAGCGTTGCAGCTTCTGGATCAGTTGCACGTCCTGCAACAGTACCGGGCCGTTGGCGCCGGCGGTTTGCGAGTTCTGGTTGTCGCCGACTGCCGCGCCGTTATCCCGGGTCAGGGGTGCGGCGTTCACGGAAAGGGTCAACAGGCTGGCGGCCAATACACCAACGGTGCGACGGGGAATAACCCCTGAACCAAGCGTGGAATTCATTTCAGGTTCCTCTGTTTTTTTGAGGCGCATCCAGGTGCGCCAGACAGAGGCTAGAAGCTCGATTCGCCAAACCTAAATAGAAAGATCACAACGCCGTGATTGAATATTTTTTCTTCGGAATCAGCGGTTTGAGGCGTATTCCGCGCGCGATTAGTGGCACTTTGCAAACTAATTGCGAAATGGTGTGTCGATAAAAACAGGCTTTGTAAGAAGGTGTTACGCGCAGGACGCGTTATGCTGATTTACACTGCGTACACCAAACTCATCTGTAACAAGGAAATAACTATGGGCGTGCTCAGCGAGTTCAAGGCCTTCGCGGTCAAAGGCAATGTGGTCGACATGGCCGTCGGTATCATTATCGGTGCGGCCTTCGGCAAGATCGTTTCGTCGTTTGTCGGCGATGTGATCATGCCGCCAATCGGTCTGCTGATCGGCGGAGTGGATTTCAGTGACCTGGCCATCACGCTGAAAGCCGCCGAGGGCAATGCTCCCGCGGTGATGTTGGCGTACGGTAAATTCATCCAGAGCATTCTTGACTTCGTGATCGTCGCCTTCGCGATTTTCATGGGCGTCAAAGCCATCAACCGCTTGAAACGCGAAGAAGCCGTGGCGCCGACCCTGCCGCCGGTACCGACCAAGGAAGAAGAACTGCTGGGCGAGATCCGCGATCTGCTCAAGGCTCAGAACAACCGGCCTTGAACACATAAACGGCGCCTGAGGGCGCCGTTTTCTTACCAGTAGTTTTCCACCGCCACCTGTCCCGGTCGCCGCGTCAGACTCAAGGCCATGCCGCGTTGCTTGAGCAAGGCCCGGGTGTCATCGATCATCTGGGGATTACCGCAGAGCATGACCCGCGAATGCGCCGGGGTCAGCTCGACGCCTGCCACCCTCTCCAGCTCGCCATTTTCGATCAGCGTGGTGATGCGTCCGTTGAGGGCGCCCGCATACGGTTCACGGGTGACCACCGGAATGAACTGGAATTTGTGTGCATATTCGGTCAGGTAGTCACGCTGCGTCAGCTCGGCAATCAGTGTTTGATAAGCCAGCTCTCGAGCCTCTCGCACGCTGTAGACCAGAATGATTCGTTCAAACTTTTCCCAGACTTCGAAGTCCTGAAGGATCGACAGAAACGGTGCCACCCCCGTGCCTGTGGATAACAGCCAGAGATCGCGGCCATCAATGAAGCGATCCAGCGTCAGATAACCAAAGGCCTGGCGCTCGATCAGCAAGCTATCCCCCGCCTTCAGCCGGCTCAGTTCGCTGGTGAACTCACCACCTGGCACCACGATGGAAAAGAATTCCAGAAACTCGTCGAACGGCGAAGACACCATCGAATAGGCGCGCCACACCGTACTGCCGTCCTCACGGGTCACGCCAATCCGCGCGAATTGCCCGGCGCGGAAGCGGAAACCGGCATCGCGCGTGGTACGCAGGGTGAACAGGTTCGGGGTCAGCGGTTGTACATCGAGCAATGTCTGGCGGCTGAATTTTTCGCTGCTGGCGGTCATCGATTCACTCCATCAACAATGAACCGATTGTTACTCATAATTACGCACTGGAACACCGACAGTTTGTAATGGCATTTCAAAGTGCCACTATTACAGAAAATCTACTAACTTGAAGGCCAAACATTTATATGAACAACCCCATATAAACGACTGGTGTAGATATTCCAAACAGATTCACTCTCCAAGAACAAAAAAATCCAAGCGACTCGTAAGAAGCGTCCTACACTCGTCTGCGTGTCCGTCCCTTTGGATCCAATAGACACCCCCGCGAACTTGTTTATGGAGAACATCCCAAAATGGAAAGGTGGAAGGAGTCCCAGATAGAACAGATTACTCGCGCGAAGGAAATCGATAACGCTTTCCCGATTTTAAGAAATTTTGCCAACAATATTGGATTCCAGTATTGCGGCATTAAAGTCTCGCGACCTGGCACTACGTCATTCAAACCCTTTTTCATCAACAACTTCACACCGGCTTGGAATGAGGAATATCAGAACAATTTCAGCGCAAATGACCCGATAACCGAATACTGCCACAAGTCCATGCTGCCATTTCTCTGGAGCAGGAAAGCCTTCTCGAAGACACCGCTCATGTGGAGTGCGCTTCAAAATCACAGGATGGAACACGGCTGGTCGCAGCCGTTTCACGACGAAAAAAATGACTTGTGCTGCACAATCAGCCTGGCGCGGCCCTACTGCGAAGTTTTCGCATTGGAACTGTACGATCAATACGGTGTGTTGCAATACGTGTTGCAACACTTGTGCGCGTTGTTCCTCATTGCGTTCCCGCCAATGCTGGCCAAACCACCGCCCGTACGATTGTCTATACGGGAACTCGAAATCGTGAAGCTGTGCGCCTTGGGCAAGACAGCCTGGGAAATCGGTCAGATCCTGAATGTCGCGGAACGGACCGTGAACTATCACATCAAAAATCTGATCACCAAATTCAACGCCTGCAACAAGATGTCAGCCGTCATCGCCGCCTCCAAGGCCGGATATCTCTAGGCCGCCCTCTTCCCTGCACTGAAATCAGACGAGTATTGCCAACAAAAAAAACGTACCATTTGCAGCCTTCCTGAGTGATGTCGTGAGCGTTCACGCCGTTGTCCACTCGGTCGGTTCCGCCGCACGACACCCTGGGCCGCGGGACACCCGTCGATTACCCAGAGTCCCCGTCCCATGCCTTTGCTCGATACGCCCTTCGCCCAGCTTGATCTGATCCGCCAGCCCGAACAGCAGAACGAACCGCTGCAAGCCTTCGATGCAGCCGACGAATACCTGCTCAATCATCTGGCCGAACAGAACCTACCGACGGATACCCGAGTATTGGTGCTCAACGACAGTTTCGGCGCACTGGCCATCAGCCTCTCGGGCAAGGTGCAGGTCAGCACCAGCGGTGATTCGTTCCTGGCGTTTCAGGGCCTGGAAAAGAACCTGCTGCGTAACGGTCAGGCATTCGATGCGCTGCGCGGCATTCCTGCCAGCGAGCCGTTGGTCGGGCCGTTCGACCGGGTGCTGATCCGCGTCCCGAAAACCCTGGCGCTGCTGGAAGAGCAACTGATTCGCTTGCAGGGTCAATTGGCACCCGGCGCTCAGGTGGTAGCAGCGGCGATGGTCAAGCATTTGCCCCGTGCCGCCGGTGACCTGCTGGAACGCTATATCGGCCCGGTTCAGGCTTCGCTGGCCGTGAAAAAGGCCCGACTGCTGATCGCCACGCCCGAGGCCAAGGCACCCGCCGTCTCGCCCTACCCGACCCGTTATCGCCTCGACGAGCCGGCCATCGAACTGCTCAACCACGCCAACGTGTTCTGCCGTGAAGGCCTGGACATCGGCACCCGCGCCTTCCTTCCGCACCTGCCGAAAAACCTCGGCTCTGCGCGGGTCGCCGATCTTGGCTGCGGCAACGGCGTACTGGCCATCGCCAGCGCCCTGCAAAACCCCGACGCGCATTACACGCTGGTGGATGAATCGTTCATGGCCGTGCAATCAGCAGCCGAAAACTGGCGCGCGGCGCTGGGTGAGCGTGAAGTGATCGTGCGCGCCGGCGACGGTCTGGCCGGGCAGGAAGCGCAATCGCTGGACGTGGTGCTGTGCAACCCGCCATTCCACCAGCAACAGGTGGTCGGCGACTTCCTCGCCTGGCGCATGTTTCAGCAGGCCCGCGAAGCGCTGGTCGTTGGCGGTGCACTGTACATCGTCGGCAACCGTCACTTGGGTTATCACAGCAAACTGGCGCGGCTGTTCCGGGGTGTCGAGCAGGTCGCGGCTACGCCGAAGTTCGTCATCCTCAAGGCGCGCAAATAATCCGGGCAAAAAAAACCCTCCGGTCGGAGGGTCAAAAATCCGTGCCGCAAGGCAGCGGGATGGGAAGTCTCAGTGCGTGGTCAGGCCTGCTGCATTCATGAACATGCGCATCAGGCTGGCGACGATGAACAGTGCACCGACGCTGCCGACCCAGATCATGGCCAACCAGCCGAGCCGCTGCCACAGCGGCTTTTTTTCGGCTTCTTCAATGTCGTGCAGGGAATGTTTGCCGGTCATGCTTGCATCCTCCGGTTGAGGGAGATGGCGCCGCGGTCGGCGCCATCGTGATCACCATTAGTGATAACCGTCTTCGTGGGTGACCTTGCCGCGGAACACGTAGTAGCTCCAGAAGGTGTAACCCAGGATGAACGGGATGATGAACAGCGTGCCGACCAGCATGAAGCCCTGGCTTTGCGGCGGTGCGGCGGCGTCCCAGATCGAGATCGACGGCGGTACGATGTTCGGCCACAGGCTGATGCCCAGACCGCTGTAGCCGAGAAAAATCAGCACCAGGGTCAACAGGAACGGCATGTAGTTGGCATTACGCGCCACTGCGCGAATCAGACCGTACATCGTCACCAGCACCAGAATCGGCACCGGCATGAACCAGAACAGATTCGGCATGCTGAACCAGCGCGTCGCAATTTCCGGATGGGCCAGAGGCGTCCACAGGCTGACGATGCCGATCACCGCCAACAGCACGAAGGCCAGGGGGCGCGCCAGATTGTGCATCTGCTCCTGAAGCTTGCCTTCGGTCTTCATGATCAGCCACGTGCAACCGAGCAAGGCATACGCCACCACCAGCGCGGCACCGCAGAACAGCGTGAACGGCGTCAGCCAGTCCAGTGAACCGCCAGCATATTGCCGGTTGACCACGGGCAAGCCGTCGATGAACGCACCAAGCGCCACACCTTGGAAGAACGTCGCCGCCACCGAACCACCGATGAAGGCCTTGTCCCACAGGTGACGCTTGTCGTCCTTGGCCTTGAAGCGGAACTCGAACGCCACCCCGCGGAAAATCAGCCCGATCAGCATGAAGATCAGCGGCAGGTACAGCGCCGACAACACCACCGAATAGGCCAGCGGGAACGCACCGAACAAAGCAGCGCCGCCCAGTACCAGCCAGGTTTCATTGCCGTCCCACACCGGGGCGACGGTGTTCATCATCACGTCACGGTCGACTTTGCCCGGGATGAACGGGAAGAGAATCCCGATCCCCAGGTCGAAACCGTCCATGACCACGTACATCATGATCCCGAAGATGATGATCACGGCCCAGATCAGCGGAAGATCAATACCCATGACTCAAATCTCCTTGGTCAGGCTGCGGTCGTGTTCGGCGCCATCGTCGTCGGCAGCGGACAACGGACGGGCCGGCGTGCGTTTCTGGCCAGGACCACCGTCGTTGGTTTCCTTGCCTTCGTCGGTCTTCGGCCCTTTGCGCACCAGACGCATCATGTAGCCCAGACCCGCACCGAACAGCGCGAAATACACCACCACGAACATGATCAGCGTGATGCTCATCTGCATGAAACTGTGGTTGGACGACGCATCCGCCGTGCGCATCAGCCCGTAGACCACCCACGGCTGACGACCGATTTCAGTGGTGAACCAGCCCGCCAGGATCGCGATCAGACCGGACGGCCCCATCCACAGCGCCAGGTACAGGAACGGCCGCGAGGTGTAGAGCGTGTCGCGCTTGCGCAGCCACAGGCTCCAGAGGCCGGTGAAGATCATCAGGAAGCCGAGGCCGACCATGATCCGGAACGACCAGAACACGATGGTCGAATTCGGCCGGTCTTCCGGTGGAAACTCCTTGAGCGCCGGGACTTGCTTGTCCAGCGAGTGGGTCAGGATCAGGCTGCCGAGGTACGGGATCTCGACCGCATATTTGGTTCTCTCTTCCTTCATGTCCGGCCAGCCGAACAGGATCAGCGGCGTCGCCTCATTGCCATGGTTTTCCCAGTGGCCTTCGATCGCGGCGATTTTTGCCGGCTGATGCTTGAGGGTGTTGAGGCCGTGGAAGTCACCGATGACCGCCTGAATCGGCGCAACGATCAGCGCCATCCACATCGCCATCGACAGCATGGTGCGGATCGCCGGGTTGTCCTTGCCGCGCAGCAAGTGCCAGGCCGCCGACGAGCCGACGAAGAATGCTGTCGCGACGAACGCGGCAGTCGCCATGTGCATCAGTCGATACGGGAACGACGGGTTGAAGATGATTGCCAGCCAGTCGGTCGGAATGACCTGACCGTTGACGATCTCGAAGCCCTGCGGCGTCTGCATCCAGCTGTTGGAGGCGAGAATCCAGAAGGTCGAAATCAGTGTGCCGATGGCCACCATTACCGTGGAGAAAAAGTGCAGCTTGCGCCCGACCTTGTTCCAGCCGAACAGCATCACGCCAAGGAAACCGGCTTCGAGGAAGAACGCCGTAAGCACTTCATACGTCAGCAACGGGCCGGTGACAGAACCGGCGAAGTCCGAGAAGCGACTCCAGTTGGTGCCGAACTGGTAGGCCATGACCAGGCCCGAGACCACGCCCATGCCGAAGTTGACGGCAAAGATCTTCGACCAGAAATGGTAGAGGTCACGGTAAGTGTCGTTGCCGGTTTTCAGCCACAGGCCTTCCAGCACCGCGAGATAACTCGCAAGACCGATGGTGATCGCCGGGAACAGGATGTGGAACGAGATGGTGAACGCGAACTGAATTCGGGCGAGATCCAGGGCCTCTAAACCGAACATAAGCTTTCCTCTATCAGATAACGGTTCCAAGACTGGCGGCCTTGGACCACTGCCCCCACGGGTATGGAGTGCGGCGAACTCGGATTCGTTCTTCTTTTTACAGGCATCGCGACGCAGGGAGTCTGCCGACGGGTCCCGGATCAGTTCCGCGAAGGGTCTTGATCTGGATCAATCAACGTTGAAAGAGTAGTCCCATTTCCGACGGGGAACCGCGTGGTCTTTTGCCGCGTGACAAGTTGCCTCAGAGTCCTGGCAACGCCCTGAAATACATCGGTGGCCGGGTTCGGTGTCCGGGCGCGGAAAAATCGATGTCTGGCTAACTAAATTTTTTGTCATAGCAACTTCCTGTTACAGACTGGTGATAATCTCGCGGTTCCCCTCGATCAAGACCGGCCCGCAAATGCCCAGCCAAGAGCCCTTGCTGTTACGTCATCACCGTCCCTTTCTTGCGTTCTGGTTTGCCCGGATCTTCACCGCCAGCGGTTTTCAGATGCTCACCGTGGCGATCGGCTGGAATCTCTATCAACTGACCGGCAACGTGCTCGACCTGGGTCTGGTCGGGCTGGTGGAATTCGCTCCACGCGTATTGTTCATGCTGCACACCGGCCACGTTGCCGATCGCTACGACCGGCGCAAGGTCGCGGCGATCTGCCAGTCGTTGCAGGCCTTGATCGCTCTGGCACTGGCCATCGGCAGCGCCACCGACCATGTCACCCGGGAAATGATCTTTATTCTGGCGTTCTTGCTGGGCGCCGCGCGCTCGTTCGAAATGCCGACCACTCAGGCGCTGCTGCCGAGCATCGTGCCCAGCGCATTGTTCCCACGGGCGGTCGCCGCCGCGCAATCTGCACAGCAATCGGCCACCATCGTCGCCCCGGCGCTCGGCGGTCTGCTCTATGCCTTCGGCAGCGTCTGGGTCTATGGCCCGACGGTCATTCTGTATGTCATCGCCTGCACCCTGATGCTCAACCTGCCTGCACGGCAAACTCCGCTGAACAAAGGCAAAGCGACGCTGGATTCGTTGCTGGCGGGGATTCGTTTCATTCGCAGCCGTCCAGACATTCTCGGGGCGATTTCGCTGGATCTGTTCGCCGTGCTGCTCGGCGGCGCTACGGCGCTGTTGCCGGTGTTTGCCAAGGACATTCTGCTGACCGGGCCGTGGGGGCTGGGACTGCTGCGCTCGGCGCCTGCGGTCGGGGCGTTGATGATGTCGCTGTTCCTCGCGCGGTTTGCCGTTGAGCGAAACGTCGGTCGGGTGATGTTCACTGCCGTCGGCGTGTTCGGTGTCGCCACCATCGCCTTTGGTCTGTCGACCTCGTTCTGGTTCTCGCTGGCGGTGCTGGTGGTGCTCGGCGCGGCGGACATGATCAGCATGGTGATCCGCGCCTCCTTCGTGCAACTGGAAACCCCCGACGAAATGCGCGGCCGGGTCAGCGCGGTGAACGGCCTGTTCATCGGTGCCTCGAACCAGTTGGGCGAATTCGAATCCGGCCTCACCGCGCACTGGTTCGGCACCGTGCCGGCAGTGGTGATGGGCGGCATCGGCACGCTGGTGGTGACCGGAACCTGGATCAAACTGTTCCCGACCCTGGCCAACCGCGACCGGATGCATGTGCCGGTGGAAGAGGTGAAGGCCTAGCTACACTGCTGCCACCTACGCAGCTAACCCGCCAAACACAATCAGCTCGAAAAGATGCGGTACATAGATACCGCATTGAGTGTAATGTATCGCCTTACACTCGCCGCATGATCAAATCCTATGCCCATGCACAACCCGCCGCACCCCGGTGAAACACTGTTGATGGATGTATTGCCGGAACTTGGCATCAGCGTGACCGAATTGGCTCGGCATCTGGGATTCGCTCGTCCTCATCTATCTCGCGTCTTGCACGGACATGCGCCGATCAGCCCGGATCTGGCCGTACGACTGGAACGCGCGGGGATTGGCAAGGCTCGTATGTGGCTAGGCGTTCAGACCGATTACGACCTTTGGCAAGCCGAGCACCGTGAGCAGCCAGCCATTCAACCAATCGCCGCTCACGCCTGAACTTCTCAGGCCAGCAACTCCCCCGCTACCTTCGCTCTGACGGCTTTGCCCGCCAGTTGCTCAACTAGCGTCAACGCAAATGCCAGCGCGGCGCTGGAGCCTTGGGCGGTGATGCAATTGCCGTCGACCACCACTGGTTGATCAACAAACGTGCAACCGGAGAGGTTATGGCTGGTGTCGGGCAGGCAGGTCATCCGGCGTTGACGTAATACACCGAAGCTTTGCAGGGCGACCGCCGGGGCTTCGGCGATGGCGGCGAAAAGTCGTCCGGCACTGGCCTGGTCCTTGAGCAGTTGTTGCAGAGGCTGGTGCGCGGCCAGGTGTTGTGCGCCGACCGCTCCGCCCGGCAGGACGATCAGGTCGAAAGTCTGGGCCAGCACATCAATGAGCATGCCGTCGGCAGTCAGGCGCGTGCCTCGGGCGCAGGTCAGCATGCGCCGGCCTTCGATGCTGGCCGCCACCACTTCGATGCCGGCGCGGCGCAGCACGTCGATCAGGGTCACGCATTGCAGATCATCGATGCCCTCGGCGAGGGTAATCAGGGCTCTAAAGGTCATGGGCGCCATCCGCTGGGTGATCTTTAAAGCGTAGTCAGCTTTGCCCTGCCCTGTTCGGCGACAGCCGTTACTTGATGTAAAGCTGGGTCGACATCGTGTTGCGCGGGGCGTTGATCGAGGTGTTGCTGAAGGTAAAGGTGCCTTCCTGACGAGTCGTCAGATCGAAGGTGTACAGCGAACCGACGGTCTTCGCGCCCGGCGTGCATTCGGTCAGGTTGCCGTTATCGAAGGCACAGACCGGACTCCGGGTGCCGTTCACTTCAAAACCGTCCAGCGCCGCCTGAGGCTGACTCTGGCCATAACCGATTTCCAGCACGTACACCTTGATGCCCGGCGCGCTGTGATCGCAACGGGTCTGCACCTGGCCATCGGTAATGTCTTCGAGCCCGCAGGACGACGACTGAACCTTGATGACTTTCACCTCGCTCAATGGCGGTGCCGACGCTGCGTGTGCCGCCGGTACACCGGCCAGCAGCAAGGCCATCAGTCCAGCGGTCTTCATCCAACCCTTGTTCATGCGATCCATCCCCGAAAAAACAGCGCGCAGTATGGCGTACTTGGCCGTGGTGCAAAACTTCGCCGACGATCGACACCAACATCCGCCATCTTCCTCACGCTGCTGGTATGATGCGCGGCTTTTTCCGGCCCACCACAATTTTCCAGGCGCTTGCGACGGTCTGTGCTTTGCTGTTGAGGTCGATACATTCACGGCGCCACGCGCGCCACGGGGAGCAGACATGCTGGAAAGGCTGTTTCAACTCAAGGCACATAACACCAACGTGCGGACCGAGATTCTCGCGGGCGTCACGACCTTCCTGGCCATGGCCTACATTCTGTTCGTCAACCCGAGCATCCTCGGCGAGACCGGCATGGACAAAGGCGCGGTGTTCGTCGCCACGTGTCTGGCAGCCGCCATCGGCTCCACGGTCATGGGCCTGATCGCCAACTACCCGATCGCCCTCGCACCGGGCATGGGCCTGAACGCCTTCTTTACCTACACCGTCGTGCTGCACATGGGCCACACCTGGCAAGTGGCGCTGGGCGCGGTGTTCATTTCGGCCGTGTGCTTCTTCCTGCTGTCGATCTTCCGCATCCGTGAGTGGATCATCAACAGCATCCCGCTGCCGCTGCGCTCGGCGATTGCTGCCGGTATCGGCCTGTTCCTGGCGCTGATCGCCCTGCACAACGCTGGCATCGTGGTCAGCAACCAGGCGACCATGGTCGGCCTCGGCGACCTGAAACAACCGGCGCCGATCCTCGCCACCCTCGGTTTCGCCCTGATCGTTGCCCTTGAAGCCCTGAAAGTGCGCGGTGCGGTGCTGATCGGCATTCTGGCGGTGACCATCGTCTCGATCGTGATGGGCTTCACCCCGTTCGGCGGCGTGACGTCGATGCCACCTTCGCTGGCCCCGACCTTCCTGCAACTGGACATCAAGGGCGCACTGGACATCGGTCTGGTCAGCGTGATCTTCGCCTTCCTGTTCGTCGACCTGTTCGACAACTCCGGCACCCTGATCGGCGTCGCCAAGCGCGCCGGCCTGATGGGCAAGGACGGCCACATGCCGAAAATGGGCCGTGCGCTGATCGCCGACAGTACCGCGGCAATGGCCGGCTCGCTGCTGGGCACCTCGACCACCACCAGCTACATCGAGTCCGCTGCGGGCGTGAGTGCCGGCGGCCGCACCGGCCTGACCGCCATCGTTGTCGCAATCCTGTTCCTGCTGGCGCTGTTCTTCTCGCCACTGGCCGCCAGCGTGCCGGCCTTCGCCACCGCGCCGGCGCTGCTGTTCGTCGCCGTGCTGATGACTTCCGGTCTGGCGGAAATAGACTGGGAAGACATCACCGTCGCCGCGCCGGTCGTTGTCACCGCCCTGGCGATGCCTTTCACCTATTCCATCGCCAACGGCATCGCCTTCGGCTTCATCGCCTGGACTGCTATCAAACTGCTGTCCGGCCGCGCCCGTGAGCTGAACCCGGCGCTGGTGATCCTGTCGATTCTGTTCGTGATCAAGCTGGGTTGGTTCAACGCATGACTTTTGATTCCCAGGCCTACGCCGCACAACTCGAAGACAAGGTCACGCGCCTGCGTGACCTGCTGGCCCCGTTCGATGCACCGGAGCCGACGGTGTTCGACTCGCCGCTGCAGAACTTCCGTCTGCGCGCCGAATTCCGCCTGTGGCGCGAGGGCGGTGAGCGGCATTACGCGATGTTCTCGCAGGATGACAAACGCACGCCGATCCTGATCGAAGAGTTTCCGATCGCCAGCCTGCGCATCAACCAGCTGATGCCGCAATTGAAAGCGGCCTGGCAGGCCAGCGCGGCGCTGAGCCACAAGCTGTTTCAGGTGGAGTTTCTGACCACCCTGGCCGGCGATGCGATGATCACTCTGTGCTATCACCGTCCGCTGGACGAGCACTGGCACGCGGCGGCGACCAAACTGGCGGCGGATCTGGGCATCAGCATCATTGGCCGTTCCAAGGGCAAGCGCGAAGTGCTCGGCCTCGATTACGTGGTCGAGAAACTCGAAGTTGGCGGTCGCACATTCAGCTATCGCCAACCGGAAGGCGCGTTCACCCAACCCAACGGCACCGTGAACCAGAAGATGCTCAACTGGGCATACGAAGCGCTGGGCGATCGCAGCGACGATCTGCTGGAGCTGTACTGCGGCAACGGTAACTTCACCCTGCCGCTGGCAACCCGCGTGCGCAAAGTGCTGGCCACCGAAATCAGCAAGACCTCGGTCAACGCCGCACTGAGCAACCTGGCCGAAAACGCTGTGGATAACGTCACGCTGGTGCGCCTGTCCGCCGAAGAGCTGACCGAAGCCCTGAACGAAGTTCGTCCGTTCCGTCGCCTGCACGGCATCGACCTGAAAAGCTACGAGTTCGGCAGCGTGTTCGTCGACCCGCCACGGGCGGGCATGGACCCGGACACCTGCGAACTGACCCGTCGCTTCGACAACATCCTGTACATCTCCTGCAACCCGGAGACGCTGGCGGCCAACATCGCCCAACTGCACGACACGCATCGCATCACCCGTTGCGCGCTGTTCGACCAGTTCCCGTGGACTCACCACATGGAATCCGGCGTGCTGTTGACCCGACGTTGATCGCAGGTGCCAGATACAAGAAAGCCGTCCTGACCGACGGCTTTTTTGTGCCTGTTCATAACACCGGATCAATCTTGCGCGGGCGCCCGCCCTTCCTGCCGTTGGCCCGCGCAGCTTCAGCTTTCGCGGTGCTGCTCTGGCGACCATTGCGCGAAGCGATCACCGAGGCGGCCATGGCCATCAATGGTTGACTGGCCGAGATCATGCCGGCGATGGAAACCTGCAGATCCTTGCCGTCGTGGCACAGCGCGGTGCCGGCAAAGCCGACGTGCAATCCGCTGAAGTCTTGCGGTTCGAAATCATCGAATTCCCGGTAGAGATTCACTGGCAGCAATACGCCGCTGTCGTCCTCGAAGTGAATCACCAGGCACGGTTTCTGAAAGGCCACCGACACGGCTTGCAGGCTACTGCGACGGCGCACGCCGCCACGGTCGACGGCTTCGTCCAGACGTTTTTCCGTGACGGGCCGATCCGCGTGCAACGCGGCTTTGACTGTTTTCATAATTCTATTTCCACTCCTTCGTGGGCGCCGATCAGGGCCAACAGGGTTTTGTTGACCTCCGGCTCGTAATACGCCGATCCGATCCTGAAACTCGTGCTGGTAACCTCCCGCAGCACCGCCACCTGATTCGACTGCCCGTCCCACCACTGATTGTCGAGACAGGCAGTGCGCAATCGAGTCCACCAGATCCAGCGGGCCCGCCGCAGATGATCGGCTTCACGCAATGACTGGCGAAGCCCTTCAAGCAGGGCAACCGGCGGTCGATGCGACAGCGGCACGACATCCCACAGTTCAACGCCGTTGTGCCAGAAACTGAATTTGAAGCGGGCGCTCCAGGCCCCTGCATCCACATGTGCGTGGGGCGGACAATGTTCGTCACGCAACATGATTACCACTGACAGTCCTTTGTAACCGCATACCTTCATGTTAACCCATCCGTTAGGTTTAAACGTTTCAACACTTGCCATTCCCTGGCAAATCCGACCACCGGCACCAACGCCTACTGTGGCCGTTACCTTTCGAGCCTAGTGCGGGAGCCGAAAAAGCCCCGCGCAAAATGGTAAGCAGTTCTTTCGCACCGGCTGCGCATTTGCTACATACGAAGACTCATTCCCCGGTGTAATCAATCATGCAGCGACACTTCGACGATCTTCAGCTGGGCAGCATCGAGTTGTTTTGCCTGGCCGCCGAGTGCGGCAGTTTCACCGGTGCGGCGCAGGCGGCTTCGGTGACGCCGGCAGCAGTAAGCCGCTCGGTATCACGCATGGAGGAACGCCTGGGCGTGCGGCTGTTCGCGCGCACCACTCGCAGCGTGAAACTGACCGACAGCGGCCGTCGCTACTACGAAGAATGCAGCCAGGCGCTGGCGCAACTGGTCGAGGCACAACGGGAGGTCATGGGCCAGCAGCAGGAACCGTCCGGCACCCTGCGTATCAGTATTCCTACGACTTACGCCCATCATCGGATCCTGCCGCTACTGCCGGCCTTTCGCGCGCGCTTCCCGCAGGTGAAGGTCGACATGCACATCAGCAACCGCAACATCGACTTCGTCGGCGAGGGCTACGACATGGCGATCCGCGTGCGGGCGATTCCCGATTCCGGCCTGATCGCCCGGCATCTGGAAGATGCGGCGCTGGTGATGGTTGCCAGCCCCGACTACCTGAAACGCGCGGGCACGCCGCAGTCCCTGGAAGATCTCGAACAACACGAATGCATTCAGTACGAACTGCCCAGCAGTGGGCGGCGGATCACCTGGCTGTTTTACGACGAAGACGCGCCACGGGAAATCCTCGCCGAGGGCAATTTCTGCTGCTCGGACGATGTGCTCGGTGGCGTGACCCTGGCCAGGCACGGTGCCGGGTTGTTCCAGACTTATCGCTTCATTGTGGAAAAAGAACTGGCCGACGGCTCGCTGATAGAAGTGCTCAAACCCTACAGCGGACGCTCGCGACCGTTCACGCTGCTGTACCCGCAGAATCGCCACATGCCCCTGCGCGTCAGGGCTTTCATCGATTTTCTGGTGGAGCAATTGCCGCACTGATTCTCACCTGTGTGCGATCACCGCACACAAAACCAAGCTGTCGATGCAGAGCAATTGATTAAAGTAACCATCTAGTACAATTTAACTCCACAGGTCGAAACCCTCGGCCCAAGCCAAAAACAATAAGTGGAGTTTGCCCCCATGCCCCCTATCGTTCTGGTGCTCAACGGCCCGAACCTGAACCTGCTCGGCACCCGTGAACCGGCGACCTACGGTCACGAAACCCTGGCCGACATTTCTGCCCTGTGCGGGCGCGCCGCCGAAGAGTTCGGCCTGGCCGTGGAGTTTCGCCAGACCAACCACGAAGGCGAACTGCTCGACTGGATTCACGGCGCCCGCCAGCGCTGCGCCGGCATCGTGATCAACCCCGCCGCCTGGACACACACCTCGGTAGCGATCCGCGACGCACTGGTCGCCAGCGAATTGCCGGTGATCGAAGTGCACCTGTCCAACGTCCACGCCCGTGAGCCGTTCCGTCACCACTCGTTCGTCTCGGCCATCGCCACGGCGGTGATGTGCGGCTTCGGCAGCCACGGCTATC
>NZ_AKJQ01000008.1:0-51696 GCF_000282255.1 Pseudomonas sp. GM25
GAGAGTGGCGGCCGCCATCAGGCCGATGGCCCCGCGCTGCCGGGCTGGCCCGCCACACTGCGGATGACGCGACATGGCGCACTCCTTTGCCGGCGCACTGCCGGGCGCAACCTCCATTGGTGGATTTGAGTGTAGACGCGCTGCACCGACACTGCTGGCAACGCGCCAGTTTCACCCGCCCATAAAAAAAGGGAGCCATAGGCTCCCGTTTTTTTGTACAGGCTCAGCGCGGAGGGTAATTCGACAGGATCCGCGCCACCGTCTCGCGGATGGCATTGCTGCGATCCGCCGGGTTCGGCGTGCGGCTGAGCATCTGTTCGTCGCTGCCACGCCACACCAGCTTGCCGTCCTTGCCGTCGAGCAGATCGACCTGAATGGTCGCCACCTTGTAGGTGATGTTGCGGGTTTCGTTGTACATCGGCGCGCCCCAGTACCCATTCCACGGGCCACCCCAACCGCCGCCGTAGTTGGTGGTCACTTGTTGCTGACGGTCTTCGACGATCAGGTAGGTCTGCACAAACAGATCGCCTCGGGCACCCGAGGCGGCCGGGCGCAGGCCGCGTTGATCCAGTTGATCGGCGACGGCCTGACGGATGCGCTGTTCGGTCAGATCGCTCTTGATCCGTGGATCGTCGGGGCGGTATTGCAGGGCGGGGTCTTTCCAGCTCCAACTGCGGTACGCGGCAAAGTCGCGGCTGGCGTCGAAGTCATGATTGACCTGGTTGGCGGCGCAGGCACTGAGCAGTGCGGCCACGGCCAGTAAAGCGAGACGGCGGAACATGGTTTTTCTCCGGTGGAAGACATGAACCTGAGGGAGCTTTTCAATTGCAGGAAGCTAACTGGGAGGATACGCCGACATGGCCTTTTCGACAGCCTCGCGAATCGCATCGGTGCGATCACCTTGTTTGCCCTGGGTGCCGGTTTCGGCGCTGGCGCTCCAGACCGGCTGACCACTGCCGGCGTCGAACAGATCGACCCGCACCACCACGACCTGTTCCTGGTAGGTACGAACGATCGGCACCGTGTTGTACATCCCGTAGCCGCGGCCGTAACGGTCATAACCGCCGTATCCGCCGCCGTAGTAACCGTAATCGTCCTGCACCTGACGCAGACGGGTTTCCAGACTCAGGTTGGCACTGACCAGCAGATCGGCCGGGCGATTGTCATGCAGCGGGCGCAAGCCGCGCTGGTCCAGCGCACTGCTGACGGCTTCGGCCACTTGCGCCGAATCGGCCCAGGCCGTGCCCGGCGGCAGCTGACCGTTGAGCCACGCCCAGCTGCGATAGCGCCCGTAATCACGAGGGGGCGCGGGATAAGCGCTGCGGTCGAAGGTGGTCGCCGCTTGCGGGGGCGCCGGCGGCAATGGCCGCGACTGCGCCACGTAAGGGTTGCTGCCCTGACAGGCGGCCAACCCCAGACAGATCAGCAGTAACCCTGAATGACCTTTCATATCTCGCTCCGATCAGATCGGCCGGCAGATCCAGTGCAAGTAGCGCCCAAGCCCGGCGAAGCTTGGGTGACGACGGTGGGCGAGCTCCATCTCGAGCAAATCAATCAATTCGGCGCGGGCCTGGAATTCCACCGGCATGTAATCGTGAAAAACCCGCACCCCGCTCTGGGTTTCGACCTGCCACAACCCGGCGAGTTGCGTTGCCAGTTCCCGTGGATCGAGCGGCTGCTGAGGCGTCAGGCTCTGCTTCTCGCCGGCCATGTCGTTCTTGCGCATTTTCTTGAAATGGCCTTTGAGCAGGTTCCGGTAAATCAGCGCATCACGGTTGTAGAACGCCAGCGACAGCCAGCCACCGGGCTTGGTCAGCTGATGCAGCACCGGCAGGATCGCGTGGGGTTCGGCCAGCCATTCCAGCACCGCATGGCACAACACCAGGTCGTAGGGCTCGGTGAGTTGGCCAAGCAGTTCCTGCCAGGGCGCCTGAATGAACGTCGCGGTTTGCCCGGCTTCGACAAAGCGCTGACGTGCGCCTTCGAGCATCGGCTCGGCCGGCTCGGTGAAGGTCACCTCGTGCCCGCGCTCGGCCAGCCACAGCGACATGTGGCCCAGGCCGCCACCGATGTCCAGCACCCGCAACGGACGATCCGGCAAGGCTTCGGCAAGGTCGGCCTGCAGCACCGCCAAGCGGATCGCGCCTTTGGCGCCACCGTAGATTTTTTCTGCGAAACGGGTCGCCAACTGATCGAAATGACGGTCGCTCATCAGCTGAACCGCCGTTCGCTGTCGGCGAGCTTGCTGCGCACCACTTCATTCATGTCCAGCCCCAGTTCGCTGCACAGCAGCAACAGATACAGAACGATGTCGCCGACTTCCTGCCCGGCGTGGGCGAGTTTGTCCGCCGGCAATTGGCGGGACTGGTCTTCGGTCAGCCACTGGAAGATTTCCACCAGTTCGGACATTTCCACGCTGGCGGCCATGGCCAGGTTTTTCGGGCTGTGAAATTGCCGCCAGTCATTGCGGTCGCGAATGGCGTGCAGGCGTTCGGTCAGTTCAACAAGGTTCATCGGGCTCTCCTGAAGGCGTATAGCTTCGGGGGGAAGCTGCGCGAAGGCAAGGGCCAGTCGCCCGTTAAAACCCTCTATGCTTGCAGGGAACTCGACCGCACCCGCTGCGGCCCAAGGCTCAGCTCTTTCATCAGGAAACAGACATGCAGGTAGAAAGCTTTTTCGAATGGCTGGGCCAGGCGCTCGGCTCGATCATCCGCTTCATCGTCGATGGCCTCAGCGGCCTGTTCAATCTGCTGGGCAACGCCGGCGGCAACTTTGTCGACGGGCTGTCGAAGGCGCTGGGCATGGATACGTCAATCATCAGTATCATCGCGCTGATCGTCGGCCTGATGCTGTTGTGGTCGGCAATCCGCGCGTTCATGAATGCCTCGATCATTGCCGGGATCATCTGGTTGCTGCTGGGATTGTGGCTACTGAGCTGGATCATTCACTGACACCTCCCGCTACAATGCCGCTCCCCAAGGAGCCCGCATGTCCAACCTGATCGCCGACTGGCGCGACCGCCCGACCCATCGCCGGGTCTGGGCCCTCGCCGCCCCCATGATCCTCTCCAATATTTCCGTGCCGCTGGTGGCGCTGGTCGACAGCACCGTCATCGGTCACCTGCCCCACGCCCATCAACTGGGCGCAGTGGCGGTAGGCGCCAGCCTGTACACCTTTCTGGCCTGGGCCATGGGTTTTCTGCGCATGGGCACCACCGGTTTCGCCGCGCAGGCAGCCGGGCGCAGCGACGGTGCGGCCTTGCGGCAGATTCTGCTTCAGGGCCTGCTGCTGGCGATGGGGCTGGCGCTGCTGCTCGGCGCGCTGGGCGTACCTCTGAGCGGGGTCGCGCTGCACTTCATGCAACCGTCGGCGGAACTCGATCAACTGACCCGCGACTTCTTCCACACCCGGCTGTTCGGACTGCCGGCGGCGCTGGCCAGTTATGCGCTGGTGGGCTGGTTCCTCGGCACCCAGAACGCCCGGGCGCCGCTGGCGATTCTGTTGAGCACCAACCTGATCAATATCGTGCTCAACCTGTGGTTCGTTATAGGCCTGGACTGGGGCGTGGTCGGTTCGGCCCGGGCCTCGGTGATCGCCGAATGGAGCGGCGCCCTGCTCGGCCTGTGGATGACTCGCAAGGCATTGCGCGCCTACCCCGGTCACATCGCCTGGGCGGCCCTGAAGGTCTGGCAGAGCTGGCGCCCGCTGCTGGCCGTCAACCGTGACATTTTCATCCGCAGCCTGGCCCTGCAATCGGTGTTCTTCTTGATCACCGTGCAGGGCGCGCGACTCGGCGACGCCACGGTCGCGGCCAACGCGCTGCTGCTCAACGGCCTGCTGCTGACCGCCCACGCGCTGGACGGTCTGGCCCACGCCGTCGAAGCCCTGTGCGGCCACGCCATCGGCGCCCGTGATCGTCTGGCCTTGCGCCGCTCGCTGGTGGTTGCCGGCGGCTGGTCGTTGCTGGCCAGCCTGGGTTTTGCAGCACTGTTTCTGTTGGCCGGCCACTTGTTCATCGAAATGCAGACCGACATCCAGAGCGTGCGCGAGACCGCGTTCATCTACCTGCCCTACCTGGCCGTCCTGCCGCTGATCGCGGTCTGGAGCTACTTGCTCGACGGCCTGTTCATCGGTGCCACCCGCGCCCGGGAAATGCGCAACGGTATGCTGGCAACCGTGATCCTGCTGCTGCCGGTCGCCTGGGCGCTGAGAGGTCTGGGCAATCACGGCCTGTGGATATCTTTCCTGCTGTTCATGGTGCTGCGCAGCCTGACGCTCGGAGGGCTGGCGTGGTGGCTGCGGCGCACCGATGGCTGGTTCAACGGTGCCGCTCACTGAAGCGGCGTTTCACGACGGGTCGTTCAGCCAACGCCGACGCAACAGCTCAAGCCGCTCCCGTGGGGTCAATCCTTGCGGCAGCGGCGTCAGCTCGGCACGCGGATGCTGCAAACGCAGCCACAACCAGTCGTCCAGCAACGCCTGCTCGCTGAACCCCAGTTCCAGGCCTTGCTCCTGAAAGGAAGACATCAGCCGATAGTCGTTCCCTGTCGCCTGACTCCAGCGCCAGACATGCTGATCCAGCAGGCAGCGGTGCAGGCGCTCACGCTGGCGGCGGGTCAGGCTTTGCTCGATCCGCAGCGGCTCCACGGCCAGCCCCGGATTGCGCAATTGCTGCCAGCCCTGACTGCCGCCGGCCAGATCGGCCCAGGTCCCGCCGAACCAGCGCAGCCACCCGATCGGCCCGAGCCAGCAGCTCAATTGCCGGGCATCGCAGGCATCGAAAAAGTAGCTGGCGGTCTGGCGATTGTAGAAATTGAGCAGTGCCCGGTGATTCAGGCCGACAGACACGGTCAGCATCCGTTGCAAGTGTTCGCGCAATAACGGCGCTGAGGCCTCGCTGCCCAGCAGCAGCCCTTGCCAGGTCAGCGGGTCGGCGTGGCAAAGCGCCGACAGCGCTGGGCTGTCACGCAGGTCGATCAGCCAAGGGCCTTGCTCGCTGACCGGCTGGAACTCCGTACCGTCGAACAGCTTCAGGCTGTGCACACCGGCAAATCCCTGGCGTAACGTCTGCACGGCCTGTGGTGCCTGTGCGATATCCAGCAACAACCATTGAGCGCGCTGTCCGGGGGCCGCGACGCTCATCTTCCGTCGCTCGTTTTGAGCCCGGCGACCAATCGACAGCTGCACAGTGACGCCGCGCAATGCCGATAACTGCCGCCGCCCGGTATCAGGCACAACAACAATAACGGCTCGGCCGCTTTCAGCCATTGAGGCAGGCCCGCGCTCGCCAGACGCTCGGGCAGTGCTGACGGTGCATCATCCTCGATGGCTTCGGTGAGTGCCGGAACCTGCAAGACGCCGCTGATCACGGGCTGCTCTGGGTCACCTTCCAGAAAGCTCACCACCACCTCCACCCCGTCCTTCAATGATGCCATCGGCGTATCGGCCAACGCCGGAGCCAGCGGCAGCCAGCAATGGCTGGGGCGGGCCCCTTCTCCCTGATAGAGCCAGTCAAACTGAACGGCCACCGGCCGCACGGCATCCGGTTGCACCTCCTCGACCGACACCACCCACGCACGTTGCGGGCTGCACATGCGCGCACCCCGGTATTCAACGGATGATCGGGGCCGCGGCAACTGGTCAGCGGCAAAGATCCGATTGCTGTAGGGCGGCTCGAGGGACTGATCGGCCCGATGTTCGATTCGGCTCACCAGCCAGTGCGCATTCGCGTCTGCCAGGGGCTGGCCGGAAATCGTCAGCCAGTGACCACTGCGCAGGGTTGGCGAATCGGAGTGCCCCTGCGCCGTGCGTGTCCGCCGCGAGCCTGCTGCATGCAGGCGCGCGTGTTCGCCCAGTTGCCAGCGGCTCACATCCTCGCCCTCACATCGCAGGTTCCCGGCGCGTGGCAGTCGAGCCGGGTCATCCCCGAACACCAGGCAATGCCCCCTGCCCCCATGTTCGAAGTGATAGTGAATGCGTGCCTGGCCGCACAACCGCTGCACCAATTCCAGATCCGACTCGCCGTACTGGGTGCAGAACGTGCGGGGCGGATAGGCGTCCTGCAAATCAAACCGGCGCCCGTTGCCACTGATGCCGTGCTCCCTGAGCACCTGATCAAGTATCTGCGGTATCGAAAGATCACTGAAGATGCGCTGGCTGTAACGCAGGCCCAGGCAGCTCAGCCGCGGCCCGAGCCGCGCCCGGAACAACCGGGCACCGCGCCCCTGTTCATGCTGGACAAGACTGTGCAACTGCCCGTGAACACCATTGCCGCAAGGCCCGAAACACAGGCGCGCCGAACGATACATCAGGCCGGCAAGATCCAGATGCGGATCATCGACCAGCACGTCGATCTCGAATGAAAAAGGCTCGCTGATGGCTTCGCAACCCGTGAATGCCAGGACTTCAAGCGAGTCGGAAAGGCCCGCTACATCGAGACGAAACGACGGCTCGTCGGGTGGATCGAACATGGGGGGATTCTCTACAGGGGGGCGGGCGGGGATTCTCGCCGAGACCCATGGCCGAGTAGAGGGCCGAACTACAAATTCGGAAATGACCTACGCGAAAAGCAGACGACGTCACTTTGCTCGCCTGGAAGCAAGCCGTTTCGCGAAGAGAAAAAGAAGCGTCTCACCTGATTGTCTGAAACGTCCGCGGTGAGCGGAACAATTTCAGACAACCCGATGAAAGCGGAACTTGGCCTCAGGAAGACAGGTAGGAGGAGCGGGTCAGACCCAGGCGCAATGCATCGAGGAACTGGGTGCGCTCGCTGGCGCTGATGCGGGCACTGGCGCACTTGTCGCGGTAGTGGGTCATCAGCTCTTCCGGCGACAGGTGCACGTAGCGCAGCATGTCTTCGATGGTGTCGTGGGTTTCAATACCGGCGTGGTACACGCTGCCGTCGGCGTTCTGGTAGATGTTCACCGAGTCGGTGTCACCGAACAGGTTGTGCATGTCGCCGAGGATTTCCTGATAGGCGCCGACCAGGAACACGCCCAGCAGGTAGTCTTCACCTTCGTTCAGCGCGTGCACCGGCAGGCTGGTCTCGATGCTCTGCTCATCGACGTACTGATTGATCTTGCCATCGGAGTCGCAGGTCAGGTCTTGCAGAACGGCACGACGCAGCGGCTCTTCGTCGAGACGGTGCAGCGGGATGATCGGCAGGACCTGATCGATCGCCCAGGTGTCCGGCAGGCTCTGGAACACCGAGAAGTTGCAGATGTACTTGTCGGCCAGCTTGTCGTTGAGTTCGTCCAGCACTTGGCGGTGCGAACGCTGACGCGCTTTCAGCGAGTTGTGCAGGCGGCGGCATACGGCGAAGTAGCATTGTTCGGCCAGGGCTTTCTCGGCCAGGGTCAGTTTGCCGTCGGCGTACTGGGCGGCCACGTCGCTCATGTAGTGGGTAGCGCGCCAGTAGGTTTCGGTGACCATTTCAATGTCGGTCGGGCCGAGCAGGTCAACCAGCCACTGCACGGTTTCCGGCAGCGCTTCCTTGTTCTCGATCTGTGGCACGTCGTCGTTGTGCTTCTCGACGTCGGTCACCTGCACCACCAGCATCGCGTGGTGCGCGGTCAGCGAGCGGCCGCTTTCGGAGAAGATGTGCGGATGCGGCAAGGCCTGCGCGTCGCAGAACTCCTTGAGCATGCCGACCACGACACCGGCGTAGTCATCCATGTCGTAGTTGATCGAACTGGCGTTGCGCGAGTGGGTACCGTCGTAGTCGACGCCCAGGCCGCCACCGACGTCGATGTGATCGACCGGCAGACCGAGGTTGCGCAGCTCGCCGTAGTAACGGATCGCTTCCTTGAAGCCGTGCTGGTAGTCAGCGAGGTTGGCGATCTGCGAACCCATATGGAAGTGCAGCAGGCGGATGCCCTGATCCAGGCCCGCCGCGTGGAAGCGCTCGACCACGGACAGCAGTTGCGCCGCCGACAGGCCGAACTTGGATTTCTCACCACCGGTGTCCGCCCACTTCGACGACGCCAGCGACGACAGACGCACGCGCAGGCCGACCTGCGGCTTGACCTTCAGCGACGCCGCTTCTTCTATCACCAGACCGACTTCGGATTCTTTCTCGATCACGATGAACACGTTGTGACCGAGCTTCTGGCCCATCAGCGCCAGGCGGATGAACTCGCGGTCCTTGTAACCGTTGCAGACGATGGTGCCGCCCTTCGGCGCCAGCGCCAGCACCGCCAGCAGCTCAGGCTTGGAGCCGGCTTCCAGACCGATGGAAACGTTCTGGGTGGCGATGATGTTTTCGATCACCGCTTCCTGCTGGTTGACCTTGATCGGGTACAGCGCGGTGTATTTGCTCTGGTATTCCAGACGCTCGATGTTCGCATCGAAAGCGCCGGTCAGCTGACGGACGCGGTCTTGCAGGATGTCGGGGAAACGCACCAGCAGCGGCAGGGACAAGCCACTCTTGCGCAACTGGTCGACTTGTTCGAACAGATCGATAGGCGAGCTGCTCGGGCCGTTCGGACGAACTTCGACGCGACCGGCGTCATTGATCGCGAAATACCCGGCCCCCCAATGGCGAATCCCGTAAACACTGCGGCTGTCCGCAACTGTCCATTGGCTGCCATCGTCTTTGCGTGTGCGTCGTACGGACATCGAAGTCCCCTATAAAGAAGTCATAGTGCGTCGCCTGATCTCAGGCCGGCGCAGTCTAAAGAATGAAAATGACGGTTCGTCAGCGGGGCGGTAGACCGCGCTGACAGCGTTGAGTTTAGAAACCGGTCATGAACAGGCTCTGTGAAAACCATGGAAACGACGTCAGACCCAGGGACTCTGGAGCTGAATCAAGCCGCCGGTGGGTTTCACAGAGGCTGCTAGCCGCCGGACTTCTTCGCCTTGAAACCGTGCTTGACCAACTCGGCCAGGAGCAGCTCGACATGGTCGCCCTGAATCTCGATGATCCCGTCTTTCAACGCACCGCCGGTGCCGCAACGTTTCTTCAACGTTGTCGCCAGCTCCTTGAGTGCGTCTTCGGCCAAGGGCACGCCGGTGATGGTGGTCACCGTCTTGCCGCCACGGCCCTTGCTCTCGCGGCGCACGCGGGCAATGCCGTCGCCGGCCGGGATCACGGTTTGTTTGCAGATACAGGCGTCCACCGGCTTGCTGCATTCCGGGCAATGACGACCTGCGTCGGTGGAAAATACCAGGCCGCCCAGGGCGGCGAAGGATGCGGCTTTTTTGGCCACCGGCAATCCTCTCGGGAGGACAAAGACTGATCGCAGCCTTGGGCAAGGCTATCGACCGCGAAGCCCCACTCAGGCAGGGGCAGCGCTACTGTGCCATGAGCTCCTGAAAGCGGGCCGGCACAGCTTGAAAAGGTCGCGCAGTGTAACGGCAAAAACGCCGATTGCTAAGTGCCAATCGGCGCCAATTTATGTGTTCTTTGCGACGTCGCTTTGCTGAGCCTTCAGATAGCGTTTCAACGCGGCCAGAGAGTCCGGGCAATAAGGCTTTTGCTGGATTTCCAGCATGACCTGCTCGACCGGAATGAAGCGCGCTTCGAGCACTTCCTCAGGCTGCAGGATCAGCGGCCCGTCCCACACTGCTGAAAACGCCGAACACCAGAGGCGATTGCCGGTGTCTTCGAAGTAGAAATGGTCGTGGGCCGTCAGCTCGACGCCGCTCACTCCCAACTCTTCCTCCAGTTCACGGGCCGCCGACTCGGCGTAAGTCTCGTTCGCCTGCACCATACCGCCTGCCGCCACGTCCCAGTAACCGGGATAGATGGCTTTGCTCAACGTACGCCGATGCACGCAGAGTTCACCGGCGGAGTTGAACAGCATGATGTAGGTGCCACGGCCGATCAGCCCGCGCTCGCGCAGGTCGGAGCGCACCAGGGCGCCGAGCAGGTTGTCCTGCTCGTCGACCCAGGCGATCTGTTCGGCATCCGAGGCGGCGCGATGGGCCGCCTCTTTGGCGCTCTCGTCCATGACTCAGCCCTGATTGAGCAGTTGACGCAAATCGATCACGGCGGCGTTGGCCCGGGAAATATAGTTGGCCATGACCAGCGAGTGGTTGGCCAGCACACCAAAGCCGCTGCCATTGAGGATCATCGGGCTCCAGACCGGCTCCTGAGACGCCTCCAGCTCACGAATGATCTGACGCACGCTGACGGTCGCGTTCTTCTTCGCCAGCACGTCGGCGAAATCGACCTCGATCGCGCGCAACAGGTGCGACAGCGCCCAGGCCTGGCCGCGGGCTTCGTAGAACACGTTGTCGATCTGCATCCACGGAGTCTCGACGACTTCCTCGTCGACCTGCGGCACTTCACCCACCGCCGGCACTTCGGTTTTCAGCGCGGTGTTGAGCTTGACCCGGCCAACGCTGGCCGACAGGCGTTGCGACAGCGAACCGAGACGGGTGCCGACATCGCCCAGCCAGTTGTTCAGGTTGTCGGCGCGGGCGTAGAAGAGCGCGTTTTTCTGGGTCGGGTCGGACAGGCGAGCCTGATAACGGCTCAGGGAATTGATGCCTTCCTGATATTCCGACTCGCTGGACGGCAGGATCCAGCTCTTGTTGTCGAAGTTGAAGCGCGGCTCGGCCTTGGCCAGGTCGGCGTCTTCAGCCGATTGCGACTGCGAACGAGCGAAATCCTTGCGCAGGGCACGAGTCAGGTCGCGCACCTGCACCAGCACGCCGTATTCCCAGCTCGGCATGTTGTCCATCCACAGGCCCGGCGGGAAACGGTCGTTGGAAATGTAGCCGCCCGGCTTGTCGAGCAACGTGCCGGCAACGGTTTTCAGGGTTTCGACGGTGGTGTAGCCAACCACCATCTGCTTGCCCTCTTTCTCGGCGGCAACCTGGGCGTTCTGCGCCACGGGAAACAGCGCCGGCTCCTGGCTCCAGTACCAGCCAAGGGCAATAGTCACCAACAAGTAAATGGCGACCAGCGTGGCCAGCGCCCGGCTGAACAACAGCCCGCCGACATAGCTGCGGGCGGCCGACTTGGGCTCGGCGGCACGTTCAGGCGCGCTGCCCGCGCGGTTCTTCCAGTCCAGCATGGCGATATCCTTTCAATCTTGGGTTCAACGGTTCGACCACAACCATACAACAACGTGCCTCGACCGGGCACCCGTCAATATTGACAGGCGTTGTCTCGCCACCCGACACGAGGCCTGTGCAGATCACCCTAAGGGATTCCCCGATAGCGGATTCATCGCCATTTCGCCGCCAATACCCGTAACGCGACAGCACAAACACCCTGCTCCACCTTTCTCATCCTCCGATAAACTCACCGGCATTCAGATCGGCAAATGCCCGGTAGATGGGGACTTCCCCGACGATCAGGTTCAAATTGAAACCCGGCAGTCAGAAACTGAATGATGCCGTACCGCAGATTATTGACGTACGACACTCATGTAAGGGAAAAGAGGTGCTAGCATAGAGCCACCAGTCGATCTCAGCATGCACCCTAACTAGTAGTCAGGATATGACCGAGCCAGAAGACCCCAGCCGTGAGCGCCTCAAGCACCACTTTGCCCAGCGGGTAATTCATCAGGCACGTCAGATTCTTGAGATATGGCAGCGCCTGCAACGCAGTGAGTGGTCCACTGCCGATCTCGCCGAACTGAGCGAGGCCAATCTGCGCCTGCTGCGTTTTGCCGAGCGCTTCGAACAGCCCGAACACACGCAGCTGGCCCGCCACATCAGCCAGTCGCTGGAAGCGGTAGATGCCAATCGCGGACGCCTGAGCAGCGGCCTGATCACCGATCTCAACCGTTTGATGCAGCGCCTGTCACGCACCGGCCTGCGCCATGGCGATCAGCTCGATCAGACCTTCCTGCCGCCCCTGCGCAAACCGATCTACG
Source organism: Pseudomonas sp. GM25 (assembly GCF_000282255.1). Classification (NCBI taxonomy): domain Bacteria; kingdom Pseudomonadati; phylum Pseudomonadota; class Gammaproteobacteria; order Pseudomonadales; family Pseudomonadaceae; genus Pseudomonas; species Pseudomonas sp. GM25. Next base: position 11,829 of record NZ_AKJQ01000008.1, read on the forward strand.
TGATGCTGCAGGATCACGACCGCGCCGAGCGGCTGGCCAAACAGCTGGAGTTTTTCGGCTTGAGCGCCCAGGCGCTGGACAGCGTGTCGGCGTTTCGCTCGTCGATGGTCGAGCGCCTGCCGGCCGCGATCGTCATGGACGTGGATTTCAGCGGTGCCGGCGTCGGCCTGAAACTCGCCGCCGAGGCCCAGCAAGGCCTGGAAGAACCGTTGCCGCTGCTGTTCTTCAGCCTGCACGAAACCGACACCCCGACCCGCCTCGCGGCGGTGCGCGCCGGTGGCCAGGAATTTCTCACTGGCACTCTCGAAGCCTCGAGCCTGCTGGAGAAGATCGAGGTCCTGACCTGCGTCGCCCAGTACGAACCCTATAAAGTGCTGATCATCGACGACTCCCGCGCCCAGGCCCTGCACACCGAACGCCTGCTCAACAGCGCCGGGATCGTCACCCGCACCCTGATCGAACCGATCCAGGCCATGGCCGAGCTGGCGGACTTCCAGCCGGACCTGATCATCCTCGACATGTACATGCCGGCCTGCACCGGCACCGAACTGGCCAAGGTCATCCGCCACAACGACCGCTATGTCAGCGTGCCGATCATTTACCTGTCCGCCGAGGACGATCTGGACAAGCAGCTCGATGCCATGAGCGAAGGCGGCGATGACTTCCTGACCAAGCCGATCAAGCCGCGTCACCTGATCACCACCGTGCGCAACCGCGCCGCCCGCGCGCGCAACTTGAAAGCACGGATGGTCCGCGACAGCCTCACCGGCCTGTACAACCACACGCACATTCTGCAATTGCTCGAAGACTGCTCGTTCCGCGCCCGCCGCGAGAACAAGCCGTTGAGCTTTGCGATGCTCGACATCGACCACTTCAAACGGGTCAACGACAGCCACGGCCACCCCATGGGCGACCGGGTGATCAAGAGCCTGGCGCTGTTCCTCAAGCAGCGTCTGCGCAAGACCGATTTCATCGGCCGTTACGGCGGCGAAGAATTCGCCATCGTCATGCCGGACACCGATATAGAAGCGGCGCACAAAGTGCTCGACGAAATCCGCCAGCGCTTTGCCGAGATCCACTATCCGGCCCAGCCGCAGGATCTGTGGTGCACCTTCAGCGCCGGCGTGGTGGAAATGCGCGACGACTCCGACAGCCTGATGATGGCCAGCCAGGCCGACGAGGCGCTGTATCGCGCCAAGGGCGAAGGACGCAATCGGGTGCAGACCGCGCGTGACTCAAAGCAAAGTGCCACTTTTTCATCGGATTCGACCCAATCGGTCATAACCCTGTAACAGAACCGCAATAAATTCAGGCGCTTACCATTCTGCCGTTGGTAGCCGTCATGCGCCTGAAGTTGCTCACCAATCTCAATACTCTGTTGCTGGTCGCCGTCTGCGTGGCCCTCGGCGCCACGCTGTGGTGGTCGCAGAAAGCCCTGGAACGCCCGTATCTGTTGATGGAGCGTTACCTGGGGCTGTCGCAGCAATTTCAGAATGACGTGGCACGCAATGTCGAGGATTACCTCGCCAGCGGCGACGCCCTGCGCCTGAGCAGCGCCAGTCAGGCCATCGATCAGTTGCAGAAAGAACTCGGCGAGCTGCCGCCGGCGCTGGCCGACACCTTGCGCCCGAGCCTCACCGGCCTCGATGAATTCAGCAAGACCGACCTGCTGGCCGCCGGCAAACTGGCCGGCGATCCACAGGCGCTGCTGTTGCAGGCCGAGCGGGAATTGAGCGCCAGCCTAGATCAACTCAGCACCTACGCCGGCGGCAACGCGACCTATCTCACGCCTCTACTGATCGCCTCTCAACATCTGGGCAAACTGTCGCTGGCCCGGGACAAACTGGTCAGCAGCGGACGCAGTGAACTGGCCGCCGATGTCGAACGCGAAGTCAGCAACATCCGCGCCCAAGCCCAGACGATCGATGCCCTGCCCTTGCTCGGCGTGGTCGCCAGCAGTGAATCAGGCAGCGACGATTTCGCCGCGATGATGGGCATCGAAAGTACAGAAAAAGCCGCTGCCGAAGATGCCGGCGTCGGCCTCAAACGCGAGCTCAACAGTTTGCTCGGCCGTTACCCGGCCGAGCTGGCGCGCACCCGCGATCAGATCCAGAAACGCACCGATCTGAGCACCGCGACCCACCAGAAAATCGCCGCCGTGCAGCAAGCCATCGCCGGTCTCGAACCGGTGGTGCGCGCCCAGCACGGACAGATCCAGGGCGAAGTCCGCCTGATGCAAGGCGTGATGATCGGCCTGATTCTGCTGATCGCGCTGCTGATCGACACCCTGCAACGGCGCCTGGCCCGCACCCTGACCAACCTCGCGCCAGCGCTGTCGACCTGGGCCGAAGGCGATTTCAGCCGCGACATTCATCTGGGCAAGACCAACCGCGAACTGCACGACATCGAAGCCTCGCTCAATCGTCTGCGTGCCTATCTGGTGGATCTGGTCGGGACGATTCGCGGCAATGCCGAGCAGGTGGCGGGCAGCAGTCGCACCCTCGCCGAACTGAGCAATGACTTGCACAGCGGCGCCGAACATCAGGCCGGCGATACCGCGCTGATCCGTGATTCCCTCGGCGAACTGGAAGCGACCATCCAGCAAGTGGCCGGCGATGCGCGCCAGGCCGCCGACGCCAGTCGTCATGCCGGGCTAGCCGTCGAACACGGGCAACAGGTGATCGGCCAGAGCCTCACCGGTCTGCACGCGTTGGTCGGCGAAGTGCAAGGCAATGCGCAGATGATCGAACACCTGGCCGAAGAGTCGGCAACCATCGGCGGCGTGCTGACGGTGATCCGCTCGATTGCCGACCAGACCAACCTGCTGGCGCTCAACGCGGCGATCGAAGCCGCCCGCGCCGGGGAGATGGGTCGCGGCTTCGCCGTGGTGGCCGAGGAAGTGCGCTCACTGGCGCAGCGAACCGCCGGCGCCACCGCGGAAATCCAGACCCTGATCGCCGGCCTGCAAACCGCCGCCCGGCAATCGGTCGAAGGCATGCGCGCGCAGGTCGAACACGCCGAGGCCACGGCCAATCAGGCGCAATCGGCGGACGGTGCGCTGGACAAGATTGTCGGGGCGATCCAGACCATCTCCGACACCGCGATCCGCATCGCCGACATCACCGCGCAACAGAGCGGCGCGGTCAGCGAGATCCGCGATCACAGCGAGCGGATTCACCAATTGGGAGGGGACAATCTGCTGCGCATCGGTCAGGGCCGCGAGCAGGGCGAGAACCTGCTGTTACTGGGCGGTCAGCTGCACACTGCCGTGCAAGCCTTTCGCGTCTGACAGATGGCTATCGCGAGCAGGCTCGCTCCCACATTGGAATACATACCCACTGTGGGAGCGAGCCTGCTCGCGATGGGGCCAGACGAGTCAACGCAAGAACCTGCCAATCGGCACTCCGTCCGCTATCATTCCCGCACCTTTGATTCGCGAGATTGTCATGCGCCGTCTGCTCTGCCTGCTGTTTTTCGTCTTCGCCCTGCCGGCCGGCGCCGCCGGTCTGTTCGACAGCAAACCCAGCGCCACGCTGGGCTCGGTCAACAACAGCGCCGATTTCCTGCCGGTACGCGAAGCCTTTCAACTGAGCCTGGTCGAGAGCACGCCGCAATCGGTCAAACTGCGCTTCGTCGCCACCGAAGGCTATTACCTCTACCGCCATCGTTTCCAGTTTCGGGCCGAGCCTGCCGAGGTGAAACTCGGTGCCGCACAACTGCCCCAGGGCGAACAGAAACACGACGAGTATTTTGGCGACGTCGAGGTCTATCACGGCATTCTCGATGTGGAGCTACCGCGTAACGATTCCCGAGCCTTCACGCTGGCCGTCACCTATCAGGGCTGTGCCGACAAGGGTTTGTGCTATCCGCCGGAAACCGAACGCCTGAGCATCGAGGGCAACGCAGCGGCGAATGACGCGTCCGCTCCGGTGACGGGTTGGGACTGGCGTGATCTGGCGCTGTTTTTCCTGGCGGGCCTGGGCTTGACCTTCACGCCTTGTGTATTGCCGATGCTGCCGATCCTGTCTGGCGTGGTGTTGCGCGGGCAGGTCGGCGGTTTGCGCGGCTTCAATCTGTCGCTCGCTTATGTGCTGCCGATGGCTGCGTGCTTTGCGCTGCTCGGGGCCTTGATGGGGCTGTTCGGCGCGCAACTGAATTTGCAGGCGCGGTTGCAATCGGCGTGGGTGCTGGTGCCGTTTGCGATGTTCTTTGCGGTGTTCGCGCTGGCGATGTTCGGCGTGTTCGAGCTGAAACTGCCGCACTTCATCAGCAGCCGCCTCGACCGGATCGCCGGGCGCACCGAAGGCGGCTCGCTGTGGGGCGCGGCGGTGTTGGGTGTGGTGTCGAGTCTGCTGGTATCCCCGTGTGTTTCCGCCCCGCTGGCCGGCGCGCTGCTTTATATAAGCGCCAGCGGCGATGCGCTGGGCGGTGGCCTGAAGCTGTTCATGCTCGGGCTGGGCATGGGCGCGCCGCTGTTGCTGGTGGCTACCGGCGGCGCGGCGTGGCTGCCGAAAAGCGGGCCGTGGATGATGTACGTGAAGAACGGCATCGGCGTGTTGCTGCTCGGGTTGGCCATCGGTTTGCTCAGCCGGGTGTTGCCGGGGCAGATCACCTTGCTGCTGATCGGCCTGCTGGCCGGCGGTGTCGGCCTGTTCCTCGGCGCTCTGGAATTCGTCTACAAACCGCCGCGCAAACGGCTCGGCCAGTTGCTCGGCATGTTCCTGCTGTTTTATGCGCTGGCCTGCTGGTACGGCGCGTTCAGCGGCCAGACCGACCCGCTGAATCCGATAGCCCCGGCACGCCTTGCGGACAGCGGCTCGACCGCGCAAAACAGCGGCTCGTGGCAGACCGTCAGCACCCCGGCGGAACTGGATCGGGTGCTGCTCGAAGCGAAAACCGCCGGCACCCCGTTGCTGCTCGACTGGTACGCCGACTGGTGCATCAGCTGCAAAGTCATCGAACACGAAGTGCTCAATGACGCCACGGTCTTGGATCGGCTCAAGGGTTACCGGCTGATCCGCTTCGACATCACCGCGAGCAATGCCGAACAGCGCACCCTGCTTGACCGCTACAGCCTGTTCGGCCCACCGGCGCTGATGTTCTTCGACAAGGAAGGGGTGGAACGTCGCGATGTGCGGGTGATCGGCGAGATCAACGCCAGCGACTTCGCCGAACGTGTCGCGAAAGCGAATGACCGGATTTAATCAGTCAGTCACATATTTTGCGCAAACATCGGACATCGTGCTGGCTATTGCAGAGAACTGGACAGTCACAAAGTCTTTGCGGCATAGTCGCCGGGTTCTGACGAAGGCTCACCCATAACAAGGAACACGCAGATGGCAACGCTACTGGTGCTGCACGGCCCCAACCTGAACCTGCTCGGCACCCGGGAACCCGGGACCTACGGGTCGACCACCCTGGCGCAGATCAATCAGGATCTGGAACGCCGCGCCCGTGAAGCCGGCCATCATCTGCTGTATCTGCAAAGCAACGCCGAGTACGAATTGATCGACCGCATCCACGCCGCACGCGGCGAGGGCGTGGACTTCATTCTGATCAACCCGGCAGCATTTACACACACAAGTGTCGCATTACGTGACGCGCTGCTGGGAGTGAGCATCCCATTCATCGAAGTGCATTTGTCCAACGTGCACAAACGCGAACCTTTCCGCCATCACTCTTACTTCTCCGATGTAGCGGTAGGAGTGATCTGCGGCCTTGGCGCCAGCGGTTATCGACTGGCCCTGGAGGCTGCACTAGAGCAGCTTGAACAACAAGCTATACGCCCCTGACCGACCCTTGGGAGTTGATGATTCATGGATATCCGTAAAGTTAAGAAACTGATCGAATTGCTGGAAGAGTCCGGCATCGACGAGCTCGAGATCAAGGAAGGCGAAGAGTCCGTACGCATCAGCCGTCACAGCAAGACCCCGGCGCAGCAGTACTACGCACCGGCTCCGATGCAGGCTCCGGCCGCTGCACCTGCCGCCGCTGCCGCTCCGGTTGCTGCTGCAGCAGCTCCGGCTGCCGCTGCTGCTCCAGCGCTGAACGGCACCGTTGCCCGTTCGCCGATGGTCGGCACCTTCTATCGCAAATCTTCGCCAACCTCGCCGTCCTTCGTTGAAGTCGGCCAGACCGTGAAAAAAGGCGACACCCTGTGCATCGTCGAAGCCATGAAGATGATGAACCACATCGAAGCTGAAACCAGCGGTGTGATCGAGTCCATCCTCGTCGAAGACGGCCAGCCGGTTGAGTACGACCAACCGCTGTTCACCATCGTTTGAACTGCGGAGAGCCTTTGATGACTGCGAAGTTGGAAAAAGTTCTGATCGCTAACCGCGGTGAGATCGCCCTGCGGATTCTGCGTGCCTGCAAAGAGATGGGCATTAAGACCGTCGCCGTTTACTCCAAGGCCGACAAAGAGCTGATGCACCTGGGTCTGGCAGACGAATCCGTCTGCATCGGCCCGGCTTCTGCCGCTCAGTCCTACCTGCACATCCCGGCCATCATCGCTGCCGCTGAAGTGACTGGCGCTACCGCCATTCACCCAGGCTACGGTTTCCTCGCGGAAAACGCTGATTTCGCCGAGCAGGTCGAGAACTCCGGCTTCGCTTTCATCGGCCCCAAAGCCGACACCATTCGCCTGATGGGCGACAAGGTATCGGCCAAGCACGCGATGATCGAAGCGGGCGTGCCAACCGTTCCAGGTTCCGACGGCCCGCTGCCGGAAGACGAGGAAACGGCACTGCGCATCGGTCGTGAAGTCGGCTACCCGGTGATCATCAAGGCCGCCGGCGGCGGTGGTGGTCGCGGCATGCGTGTGGTGCACAAGGAAGAAGACCTGATTGCCTCGGCGAAACTGACCCGCTCCGAAGCTGGCGCGGCGTTCGGCAACCCGATGGTCTATCTGGAAAAATTCCTGACCAACCCGCGCCACGTCGAAGTGCAGGTTCTGTCCGACGGCCAGGGCAACGCCATCCATCTCGGCGACCGCGATTGCTCGCTGCAACGCCGTCACCAGAAGGTTCTCGAAGAAGCGCCGGCACCGGGCATCGACGAGAACGCGCGCAAGGAAGTCCTGGCTCGCTGCGTCAAGGCGTGCATCGACATCGGCTACCGTGGCGCCGGCACCTTCGAGTTCCTGTACGAGAACGGTCGTTTCTACTTCATCGAAATGAACACCCGTGTTCAGGTGGAGCACCCGGTTTCGGAAATGGTCACCGGTATCGACATCGTCAAGGAGATGCTCAGCATCGCCGCTGGCAACAAGCTGTCGTATACCCAGGATGATGTGGTCATCCGCGGTCACTCGCTGGAATGCCGGATCAACGCCGAAGACCCGAAAACCTTCATGCCGAGCCCGGGTACGGTCAAGCATTTCCACGCTCCAGGCGGCAACGGCGTTCGCGTCGATTCGCACCTGTACAGCGGTTATGCCGTTCCGCCGAACTACGACTCGCTGATCGGCAAGCTGATCACTTACGGCGCGACCCGCGACGAAGCCATGGCCCGCATGCGCAATGCCCTGGACGAAATCGTGGTCGACGGGATCAAGACCAACATCCCGCTGCACCGTGATCTGACCCGCGACGAAGGCTTCTGCAAAGGGGGCGTGAACATTCACTACCTCGAGCACAAGCTGGCTGGCGAGAAGCACTAAGCTTCAGCCCGCACCTGACAAGGCCGCCTTCGGGCGGCTTTGTTGTTTCTGCAGGTTTCATCTGCTCACACATTCCCCGCTCCCACAAAACCGTCGCGCTCGCGTAAACTTGCGCGCTTCTCGCAGGCCGCTAGGCTGCAATCAATCTTTTTCACAGGTGCCCGCCATGCCTTGGCTGCAAGTCCGTCTCGCCATCAGCCCAGAACAAGCCGAAACCTACGAAGACGCTTTCCTTGAAGTGGGCGCCGTTTCGGTGACCTTCATGGACGCCGAAGATCAGCCGATCTTCGAACCGGAACTCAATACCACCCCGCTGTGGGCGCACACCCACCTGCTGGCCCTGTTCGAGGGCGGCACCGAAGCCGCCCCGGTACTGGCCCATCTGGAACTGCTGACCGGCAGCCCGCTGCCCGAGCATCACAGCGAAGTGATCGAAGACCAGGACTGGGAACGCAGCTGGATGGATGGTTTCCAGCCGATGCGCTTCGGCCAGCGTCTGTGGATCGTGCCGAGCTGGCATGCCGCACCGGAGCCGGACGCGGTCAACCTGCTGCTGGACCCGGGCCTGGCGTTCGGCACCGGCACTCACCCGACCACCGCTCTGTGCCTGGAATGGCTGGACGGCCAGGACCTGAAAGACTGCAACGTGCTGGATTTCGGCTGCGGCTCGGGGATTCTGGCGATTGCCGCCCTGCTGCTCGGCGCGAAAGAAGCCGTCGGCACCGACATCGACGTGCAGGCACTCGAAGCCTCCCGCGACAACGCCGGGCGCAACAACATCGCTGACGAACTGTTCCCGCTGTACCTGCCGGAAGACCTGCCGCAGGTCAAAGCCGACGTGCTGGTGGCCAACATTCTGGCCGGCCCGCTGGTTTCCCTGGCGCCGCAACTGTCCGGCCTGGTCAAGTCCGGCGGGCGTCTGGCACTGTCGGGGATCCTCGCCGAACAAGGTGACGAAGTCGCTGCCGCCTACGCGCAGGACTTCGATCTCGACCCGATCGCCAATCGTGATGGCTGGGTGCGCATCACCGGCCGTCGGCGCTAGAATGACCGCCTGCTCAATCCGGATCGCCGCATGACCGACAGCTTCGTCACCCAGTGCCCGCATTGCCAAACCAGTTTCCGCGTCAGCCACGCTCAGTTGAGCGTGGCCCGCGGGGTGGTTCGTTGCGGCTCCTGCCTGCAAGTGTTCAATGCCGCCAAGCAATTGCTGGAGCAACACGCAGGCAAGGAAGCGGTCACGCCGGTGGCGCCGTTAATCAGCGAGCCGCCACCGATCAGCGAGCCGGCGCCTGTCGAGCCACCGGCCATCGTCGAAACGCCCGAGCCACGCGCCATCAGCCAGAAGCAATGGAGCGCCGCCGAGCTGGATCTGGACAGCCTGGATCTGGACGAAGAACTTGCCCGCCTCGAGCAACGGGAAATCCAGCCGACCACCGAGCTCGGCCGCCCGCGCGAAGACGCCCTGAGCGCTCGCCGCGACAGCCACGAACCGGAAGACACGACGTGGCCGGACAGCCTGTTCAGCGAGCCGGCGGATGAACGCGCACCCGAAGTCGAAGATGAACACGAAGCCATCGAGGCCGAGCCGGTCCGACCGGAGCGCACCGAACCCTCGCTGTCGCTGGAGCCGGTGGATCTCGACGATGAACCGCCGATCCCGCAACTGCGCCTGCACGATCCGATCGACCCGAACGCCCGCCGCGAACGCCTGTCGGCCAGCGACGACGTCGACGACGAACTGCCACTGATCGAAGCACCGCGCAAAAAACGCGAACGCGTCGAATCCAGTGTTCGCGCCGAAGCCTTGCAGGATCTGACCGACGACCCGCTGCAACTGGACTGGCAGAAACGCCGCTCGCCCTGGGGCCGTCGCCTGCTCTGGCTGTTGCTGATCGTGCTGGCCGCCGCCGGTCTGGGCGGACAGTACATCGCCTATCACTTCGATGAACTGGCGCGTCAGGATCAATACCGGCCGTGGTTCCAGCAACTGTGTCCGCAAGTCGGCTGCACGGTGCCGTCCAAGGTGGATATCGCCAAGATCAAGAGCAGCAACCTGGTGGTGCGCAGCCACCCGGAATTCAGCGGTGCACTGGTGGTGGATGCGATCATCTATAACCGCGCGCCGTTCTCGCAGCCGTTTCCGCTGCTGGAGCTGCGCTTCGCCGACCTTAACGGTCACCTGATCGCCAGTCGTCGCTTCAAACCCGGCGAATACCTCAACGGCGACCTCGAAGGCATGGCGGAAATGCCGCCGCAGACGCCGATCCACATCGCCCTGGACATCCTCGATCCAGGCCCGAAAGCCGTGAACTACAGCCTGAGTTTCCACTCGCCCGAGTGAAACGCTTCACCGCTCCCGGATTGACGGCAGTTTTCTGACTGCGCAGCGCGTGACCAAACCGGCGGTAATAACAGAATAACTGTTCAGATTTTGTTCAATTCAGCCTTTATCCAGTCATCGAGAGCGGGTATCATGCCAACCCTTTTTCGAACTCTCATGATCCGGCCCCACTTCAGGGAAGTCCTATGTCGGCGGTACGCATCGGCCCATATACATTGCAGAACGGCTTGATCCTCGCCCCGATGGCGGGTGTCACCGACCAGCCCTTTCGTCAGCTGTGCAAGCGTTTGGGCGCAGGGCTTGTAGTCTCGGAAATGGTCACCAGTGACATGAGCCTGTGGAACACCCGCAAGTCGCGCATGCGCATGATCCACGAAGGCGATCCCGAGCCACGCTCGGTGCAGATCGCCGGTGGCGATGCGCAGATGCTGGCGGATGCAGCCCGGGCCAACGTCGAACTGGGCGCACAGATTATTGATATCAACATGGGTTGCCCGGCGAAGAAGGTCTGCAACAAGGCCGCCGGCTCCGCGTTGTTGAAGGATGAGGCACTGGTTACCGAGATCCTGCATGCCGTCGTGGCGGCAGTTGATGTGCCGGTGACCCTGAAGATCCGCACCGGATGGGATCGCGACAACAAGAACGGCCTGACCGTGGCGAAGATCGCCGAGCAGGCCGGGATCACGGCGCTGGCGGTGCATGGCCGCACCCGCGCCGACCTGTACACCGGCGAAGCCGAGTACGACACCATTGCCGCGATCAAGCAGGCGGTGTCGATTCCGGTCTTTGCCAACGGCGACATCGTATCGCCGGAAAAGGCCCGCTACGTGCTCGACGCGACCGGTGCCGATGGCCTGTTGATCGGCCGGGCTGCCCAGGGGCGGCCATGGATTTTTCGCGAGATCGAACACTTCCTGCGTACCGGCGAAAAACTGCCGGCGCCGGAGCTGATCGAGGTGGAACGCATTCTGCTTGAGCATCTGGCCGCCCTTCACGCCTTCTATGGGGACGTGATGGGTGTGCGAATTGCCCGCAAGCATGTGGGCTGGTATCTCGCAACCTTGCCGGGCGCCAGGGAATTTCGCGCCCACTTCAATCGTTTGGATGGTACGGAAACACAATGCGCCAACGTTCGGGAGTTCTTCGCCGAACGTTACAAGAGCCTGACAGGGGACGGAGAAGGGGTGGCCGCATGACGATGATGACCGAGACTTTAGTGAGTGGAACAACACCCGTGAGCGACAACGTGAATTTGAAACAGCACCTCAATACCCCGAGCGAAGAAGGCCAGACCCTTCGCGGGAGTGTCGAGAAGGCGCTGCACAATTATTTCGCCCACCTTGAGGGCGCGTCCGTCACGGACGTGTACAACCTGGTGCTCTCCGAAGTCGAGGCTCCCCTGCTCGAAAGCGTGATGAACTACGTCAAGGGCAACCAGACCAAGGCCAGCGAGCTGCTCGGACTGAACCGCGGCACGCTGCGCAAGAAACTCAAGCAGTACGATCTGCTGTAAGCATTCAATCAAACCAGAAAGGCGCCCGCGTAAAACCGGTCGCCTTTTTTGCTGACTTCCCTTGCTTTTGATGGAAATTGAGATGACCGACCAGACTACCCGCCTGCCGATCCGCCGCGCCTTGATCAGTGTTTCCGACAAGACCGGGATCCTCGAATTCGCCAGGGAGCTGGAAGCCCTGGGCGTGGAAATCCTTTCCACCGGCGGGACCTTCAAACTGCTGCAGGACAACGGCGTGGCCGCAGTGGAAGTCGCGGATTACACCGGTTTCGCAGAGATGATGGACGGTCGGGTGAAAACCCTGCACCCGAAAATCCACGGCGGGATCCTCGGTCGTCGCGGTATCGATGACGCGATCATGAACGAGCACGGCATCAAGCCGATCGATCTGGTAGCCGTCAACCTGTACCCGTTCGAAGCCACCATCAGCAAGCCAGGCTGCGACCTGCCGACCGCCATCGAGAACATCGACATCGGCGGCCCGACCATGGTCCGTTCGGCGGCGAAAAACCACAAAGACGTGGCCATCGTGGTGAATGCCAGCGATTACGCCAACGTCCTGGAAAACCTCAAGGCCGGCGGCCTGACCTACGCTCAGCGTTTCGACCTGATGCTCAAGGCGTTCGAACACACCGCCGCCTACGACGGCATGATCGCCAACTACATGGGCACCGTGAACCAGGCCGCTGACACCCTCAGCACCGAAGGTCGCAGCGAATTCCCGCGCACCTTCAACAGCCAGTTCATCAAGGCCCAGGAAATGCGCTACGGCGAGAACCCGCACCAGAGCGCGGCGTTCTACGTTGAAGCCAAGCCTGCCGAAGTCGGCATCGCCACCGCGACCCAACTGCAAGGCAAGGAACTGTCGTACAACAACGTGGCCGACACCGACGCCGCGCTGGAATGCGTGAAGAGCTTCGTCAAACCGGCCTGCGTGATCGTCAAGCACGCCAACCCGTGCGGCGTGGCCGTGAGCCCGGACGCCGAAGGCGGCATCCGTCAGGCCTACGAACTGGCCTACGCCACTGACACCGAATCGGCGTTCGGCGGCATCATCGCCTTCAACCGTGAACTGGATGCCGAGACCGCCAAGGCGATCGTCGAGCGTCAGTTCGTTGAAGTGATCATCGCCCCAAGCGTCAGCGATGAAGCCCGCGCCATCGTTGCTGCCAAAGCTAACGTACGCCTGCTGGCCTGCGGCGAGTGGTCGGCGGATCGCGTTCCGGCTTGGGACTACAAGCGCGTCAACGGTGGCCTGCTGGTACAGAGCCGCGACATCGGCATGATCGGCGCCGACGACCTGAAAGTGGTGACCAAGCGCGCCCCGACCGAACAGGAAGTCCACGACCTGATCTTCGCCTGGAAAGTGGCCAAGTTCGTCAAATCCAACGCCATCGTCTACGCCAAGAACCGTCAGACCATCGGTGTCGGCGCCGGCCAGATGAGCCGCGTGAACTCCGCGCGTATCGCGGCGATCAAGGCTGAGCACGCCGGTCTGCAAGTGGCGGGTTCGGTAATGGCTTCGGACGCGTTCTTCCCGTTCCGCGACGGTCTGGACAATGCGGCCAAGGTCGGTATCACTGCGGTGATCCAGCCGGGTGGTTCGATGCGTGATGCTGAAGTGATTGCTGCTGCCGACGAGGCTGGCATCGCCATGGTATTCACCGGCATGCGCCACTTCCGTCACTAATCAGACAACGGCCGCACTGAAGCCGGCATCTGCTGCGTTGGAGCCGACCTCGATGATGCTCATTGCCAAAAGGCAACTCCGCTCACCGAGGTCGACTCCGCCTTGCATCTACCGACTTCATTGCGACCTCCTGGAGCGTGAAGCGCTTCAGGTTCTAAAACAGAATTAGCGTCATCCGAGGTTTTTGAAATGAATGTTTTGATCATTGGCAGCGGTGGCCGCGAACACGCCCTGGCCTGGAAAGTGGCTCAGGATCCGCGTGTGCAGAAAGTTTTCGTGGCGCCGGGCAACGCCGGCACTGCGATTGAAGCCAAGTGCGAAAACGTCGCCATCGACGTGCTGGCCCTCGAGCAGCTCGCTGACTTCGCCGAGAAAAACGTTTCCCTGACCATCGTCGGTCCGGAAGTACCATTGGTGGCCGGCGTCGTCGACCTGTTCCGCTCCCGTGGCCTGGATTGCTTCGGTCCGACCGCCGGCGCCGCGCAGCTGGAAGGCTCGAAAGCCTTCACCAAGGATTTCCTGGCACGCCACAAGATCCCGACCGCCGACTACCAGAACTTCACCGAGATCGAGCCGGCCCTGGCTTATCTGCGTGAAAAAGGCGCACCGATCGTGATCAAGGCCGACGGTCTGGCCGCCGGTAAAGGCGTGATCGTCGCCATGACCCTGGCCGAAGCCGAAGACGCCGTGCGCGACATGCTCGCCGGCAATTCCTTTGGCGACGCTGGTTCGCGCGTTGTCATCGAAGAATTCCTCGACGGCGAAGAAGCCAGTTTCATCGTCATGGTCGACGGCAAGAACGTTCTGCCGATGGCCACCAGCCAGGACCACAAACGCGTCGGCGACGGCGACAGCGGCCCGAACACTGGCGGCATGGGTGCTTACTCCCCGGCTCCGGTTGTCACCGCCGACGTGCACCAGCGCGTGATGGACCAGGTGATCTGGCCGACCGTGCGCGGCATGGCCGACGAAGGCAACGTCTACACCGGTTTCCTGTACGCCGGTCTGATGATCGACAAGGCCGGCAATCCGAAGGTCATCGAGTTCAACTGCCGTTTCGGCGATCCGGAAACCCAACCGGTGATGCTGCGTCTGCAATCGAGCCTGGTATTGCTGGTCGAAGCGGCACTGGCGCAAGCGCTGGACAAGGTTGAAGCACAGTGGGATCCACGTCCGAGCGTCGGCATCGTGCTGGCCGCCGGCGGTTACCCGGGCGACTACGCCAAGGGCGCGCCGATCAATGGTCTGGACGCAGCCGCCGCACTGGAAGGCAAGGTTTTCCACGCCGGTACTGCACTCAAGGACGGCAACGTCGTGACAGCCGGTGGTCGGGTGCTTTGCGCCACCGCCATGGGCGCCAGCGTTGGCGCCGCCCAGGAGCAGGCCTACAAACTGGCCAAGGCCATCGACTGGGAAGGCTGCTTCTACCGCACCGACATTGGCTACCGCGCCATTGCCCGTGAACGCGGTGAGTCTCAGTAATAAGCTACGCTGTGTTTCCGGCAGGGGCTCATCGCCCTTGCCGGACTGTTCCGACGCTGCGCATCGTTATATTCTGGCATCAACCTACGAAGGGATTTCGCCGTGCGCTGGCTCAGGATTGCCATAGGCTTCACCGTCACGTTGCTGACCTTGCTCTGCATGCTTCCGGCCCAGGCCGCGCAAGGCAGTGGCTGGTCGGTATTGCTTGACGATCAGGGCAACCTCCAGCTGAGCGATATCCGCTCCGCCCGCTACACCAATCAATTCAGCCCTATCGAGCTTGACCGCCTCACCGCGGCCGAACCCGATGGCGCCTTGTGGCTGCGCTTCAGGCTGGCGCCCGGCAAGCACGAACAAGTGCTGCGGATCTTCGCCCCCGACCTGTCGCACCTCAATCTGTATGTCCTCGACGGCGATCGCCTGATCGAACAACGCGACACCGGCACCACCCAGCCCCAGGTGGAACGACCGCTGCCCAGCAGCGACTTCATGCTGCCGTTGCCGCAGAGCGACAAACCCCTCGACGTTTACCTGCGACTGGTCTCCGATCACCAGTTGCGCCCGTATATCACCCTGCAATCGGCGGTGATGGCCGCGGCCAATCACAACCAGACGCTGATCTACGGCCTGCTGTTCGGCTGTCTGGCGATGCTGATCCTGCACAACCTGATCCGCTACGCCTACACCCGCTCGCGCAGCAGCCTGTGGCTGGCGGTGTGTGAAGGCCTGTTGAGCCTGAGCCTGTTGCTGTTGCTCAACCTCGCCGGTCCGTGGCTGCCGAACTGGCACGCGATCCAGACTCCCGGCGCCTATCTGGCCCTGCTGCTGACCGCTCCGGCGGGCCTGATGTTCGCTTACCGCTTCTTCGCGCCGCTCGGCCCGCATCCGCTGAACAAGCTGCTGATCGGCGACATCCTGTTCATCGTGATCTGCAGCCTGCTGCTGTTGTTCGTCAACACCCTGCCGCTGAACATCATCACCTACGCGCTGGTGGCCCTGGCCGGGCTGAGCATGTTGCTGGTGGCGTTCTATCACTGGCAGAAAGGCTACCGCCCTGCCCGCTTGTTCGTCGCCGCAATGGTGGTGTTCAACATCGGAACGCTGATCATCCTTCCGGCCTTGCTGGGGCTGACCCTGGTCGCGCCGCAAGGCCTGATCATGACCCTGATGGGTTTCATCTGTATCAGTGGCCTGCTGATGAGCATCGCCCTCGGCGAGCGCCAGCGCAGCATCACCGAAAGCCGTTTCAGCATCAGCCGCGACCTCGCGGCGAGCAACGCCGAGATCAACGCCAAGGCCGAATTCCTGGCCAAGATCAGCCACGAAATCCGCACGCCGATGAACGGCGTACTGGGCATGACCGAACTGCTGCTCGGCACGCCACTGTCGGTCAAGCAACGCGATTACGTGCAAACCATCCACAGCGCCGGCAACGAACTGCTGACCCTGATCAACGAGATCCTCGACATCTCGCGGCTCGAGTCCGGGCAGATCGAACTCGACGACGTGCAGTTCGACCTCAACGCGCTGATCGACGATTGCCTGAGCATCTACCGCGCCAAGGCCGAACAGCAGAACGTCGAGCTGATCAGCTTCATCCAGCCTCAAGTGCCACGGGTCATCAGCGGCGACCCGACACGCCTGCGCCAGACGTTGCTGAGCCTGCTGGAAAACGCCCTGAAGAAAACCGAAGAAGGTGAAGTGCTGGTAGTCGTCGCCCTCGACGAACGCAGCGCCGGGCCACGCCTGCGCATTGCCGTGCAGGACAGCGGCCAGCCGATGGATCAGGAAGAACGCGACGCGCTGATGCACGCCGAGTTGCACAGCAAGCACTTCCTGTCGGCCAATCGTCTGGGCGGCAACCTCGGTCTGGTGATCGCCCGCCAATTGATCCGTTTGATGCAGGGCGAGTTCGGCATCAAGAGCGGCGCCAGCCAGGGCAGCACGCTGTGGCTGACCCTGCCGCTGGACCCTGATCGCCTGGAGCATCCGACCTCGGACCTCGACAGCCCGCTGCAAGGCGCACGCGTGCTGGTGGTCGACGACAACGACACCTGCCGCAAGGTGCTGGTGCAGCAATGCAGCGCCTGGGGCCTGAACGTCAGCGCCGTCCCGTCGGGCAAGGAAGCGCTGGCCCTGCTGCGCACCAAGGCGCATTTGCGTGATTACTTCGACGTGGTCCTGCTCGACCAGAACATGCCCGGCATGACCGGCATGCAACTGGCCGCCAAGATCAAGGAAGACCCGAGCCTGAACCACGACATCCTGCTGATCATGCTCACCGGCATCAGCAATGCGCCGAGCAAGATCATCGCGCGCAACTCGGGGATCAAGCGCATTCTGGCCAAACCGGTGGCCGGCTACACCCTCAAGACCACGCTCGCCGACGAACTCAACCAGCGCAACCGTGGCCAGGTGGTGTTCCAGCCACAGGTCGCGAGTCCCGCCGCGCCGGTCAAGGTGCCGAGCGACTTCCGCATTCTGGTGGCCGAAGACAACACCATTTCGACCAAGGTGATCCGGGGCATGCTCGGCAAACTCAACCTGCAGCCAGACACCGCCAGCAACGGCGAAGAGGCCTTGCAGGCGATGAAAGCCCAGCGCTACGACCTGGTGCTGATGGACTGCGAAATGCCGATCCTCGACGGCTTCTCCGCCACCCAGCAACTGCGGGCGTGGGAAGTCGGCAATCAGCGCATCCGCACGCCGATCGTGGCGCTGACCGCGCACATCCTCGCCGAGCACAAGGAACGCGCGCGCCAGGCCGGCATGGACGGGCACATGGCCAAACCGGTGGAGCTGTCGCAACTGCGTGAGCTGATCGAGCACTGGGTGGCCCAGCGTGATCAGCAGAACCGAGCGACGACGCAACCGTCGTGAGCCGACAGACACGATAGCGCCTGTTAGACTCCCCCGACTTTCCCCGCCAGCGAGCCCGCGCCATGCTCCACGTGTTATTCAGTGTTTACCTGAAGATGCTGGTGCTCTACAGCCCGTTCTTCGTGTTGTCCTGTTTCATCAGCCTGACCCGTGGTTACTCGCGCAAGGAACAGCGCCGCCTGGCCTGGAAAGTGGCAGTCGCCACCCTGGTCTCGAGCGTGTTGCTGTATCTGTTCGGGCGGGTGATTTTCGATGTGTTCGGCATCACGGTGGATGCCTTCCGCATCGGCGCCGGCAGTGTGCTGTTCATTTCGGCGCTGGGCATGGCGCAGGGCAAGTCGGCCGTACAGACCGACAACGTGCAGCAGGACGTGACGATCGTTCCGCTGACCATTCCGCTGACCGTCGGCCCCGGGACCATCGGTGCGCTATTGGTGATGGGCGTCAGCCAGCCGCACTGGGACGACAAGCTGTTCGCGATCATGAGTATCGCCCTCGCCAGCTTCACGGTAGGCGTGGTGCTGTATCTGTCGAACCGCATCGAACGCATTCTCGGCGATCAGGGTTTGCAGATCGTCAGCCGCCTGATGGGGTTGTTTGTGTGCGCACTGGCGGCGCAGATCATCTTTACCGGGGTCAAAGGTTATCTGGTGCCTTGAATCCTGAAACGAAAAGACCGCCGACGGTAACGTCGGCGGTCTTTTTTCGTCAGTAACCGCGGACCGTCAACCCGCCGACTCGACGGCTTTCTTCGCATCCGCCTGATCGATCAACGCTTTCAGCGTCACGCCCTCGGCGCCTTCCTTGCGCGCCTTCAACCAGCGCACCAGCGTCGACACCTGGCACGGACGCAGGCCATTGACCTCTAGCATCGCATCGCCCCGCTGCGAGGGATCTGACGCATCCGCATTGCGCACCAGAACGCAGTGTTCACTGTCGGGGTCGATCAGTACCAGATGATCCTCGACCATCGCCACCTCCAGCTTCTGAGGGACAGTCAGCGTCAGGATCAATCGGCTCAGGACCAACGGGCGGCCCCCCAGCGGATAACGACAGTCCACCACCAGCGAGTCGAGCTTGCGCATGAGCGCCTCCGACAGGTGCCATTTCATCGCACCGCGCCCTACCCGCAAAACGAGCGTGCGCACATCGTCCGGGATCACCGGCAGAAGATCGTAGGCATCCACCCGTCCTTCGAGCACCAGCACGTCACCCGTGCGCTGGACGTAATCCAGCGGCCTGATCCGGCGCAGGCTCGGATAACCCTGCACAACGCGATCCTGCGGCTCATGCAGCAAGACATCGGCATGCCGCCGGGTTCCCAGCAGCGCGTAATCCTCCGGCAGGTCGGCAGCGGGGATCTGAACCAGCCGCGCACTGTCAGCGATGTACCACTGCACACTGGCGTCCTGTGCGGCGATCGAAATGAACAGACGATGCGCTTCGTTCGCCAGCAAGGCCTGCAAGTCGCTGATCAGATGTTCGCCATGGGCCGCCAGCCAATTCTGTTGCACACCGATGATCTGCGGTGGCTCCTGATGCTCCAGTTGCAGCACCACACCTTCGCCCGTCGTGCCCACGAGACCCGCACCGTCGACCCGCACATCGGCAAAGCGCCACGCCGTCCAGAGTCGTTCTGGCCTGGTCAGCATCCGGGTCTGCAACAACTGCGTGCCTTCTCCGAATGCCGACTGCAGATGTTGCGGATCGACAAACGTCTGGCGCCAGACCTCACCACTCTCGGGCTCGAACAGCCATGCCGACTGATTGTCCGGTGTCATGCCCAGCAACCGGAGCTGCGTCTGCTGCGCTTCACACAACAACAAACGGTTGTCCACATACCAGGCGTGCAAGCGCGCATCCCCGGCAGCATTGGCAATGCCGACAATAGGGAATTGCTCGACGGCGTATTGCCGGGCAATGGCGTCGAGCGCCAGCCACCATTGCTTGCGTCCCTTGAGCCAGGGTTCTGCCAGGCCGGCAAAATGCAGCTCACCATCAGCGCCGATCCCGAATGACAACCCGTCCTCGGTGCGGGCCTGATAGCCATTGTGCTCAGCCGTCACCTGCTTCAGGCGCTCGGGTTGCACCCAGCGGTGCGACCATTGATTCTGCTCCTGCGCCACAGTGCGCTGCACCCGGCACAGGCTCTGGAACGGTCGGTCGTAAATGACAAACACGTCGCCGTCATCGGCCGGCGTCAGCAGCATCAGCTCGTTCAGGTTCTGGATCGAATCGGGCCAGGCGCGCGCATGGTGACGTCGCGGTACCGGGCGCACGATCAGGTTGTCACGGGTACGAACCCAGGCCATGTCCCGCTCGTGCTCTTCGATCATCCAGCAGATCGAAACATAAGGCGCGAACTGCCAGTCGACCGTGGCAAAGCCTTTGTCATCCTGAACCGGCTTGTGCATCACCCGATCACCCAGCACCGAAGCCCAATCTGCCAGGCTTTTGCTGTCATCGAACAGCGCTGAGTAAGTTGGTTCAAGCCCGCGAGTGACCGAGCTCAGCCACAGTTCACCTTCATGAATCAGGTAATTGAGACGCTCAAGCGTGCCGTCTTCATACGCGTACTCCTGCACCACGTGGACGACACCCTGCCCATCGGCCTCGACGCTACGAATCGTGCTGACGCCGGTGCGTCGAAACATCAAACGAAAGCGATGACTGAGCAGGCCGGTGTCGGCATCGACCTGGCAGATATCGTAGCCACTCGGATCATGGAAAAACGCCGAGCCGCCGGTGACCACCGAGAACAATCCCTCATCGTCGAACACTTCATCATTGCGGATATAGAGGACCCGATCCTCCGTGGCGTCGTACCAGCCGTTGGTGTAACGCGGCGCCTTGGGGTTTTCAAAAGGAACCCGGTAGTTGTGGATCGGCGTATAGCGCAGCGCCAGTCGATGCGCCCGTGCCAGCGCTTGCAGATGATCCTGCAAGGTCTGGTCATCCAGCCCTTTGGCCTGTTCCTGCAGCAGCTCCAACTCGTGCCGTTTGCCGCCGGCGATCCTGAAGAGCCGGCCATTTTCGATCAGCAGGGAGATCTCCGGCGCACTGTTCGCCGTCACCTTGAACTGGCAGCCTTTGACACTGAACTGCCCGTCCTGGCTGAACACGATCTCCGACTCTCGGGCCCAGGGTGCGACGATGATCCAGCGGTTCTTTTGCGCCCCCACGGACACCAGTTCGACGTTGACACCTGGATTGAGCACCAGCGTGCAATCGCCTCCCCCACCCTGAATCCGATAACTGATCTGCTCGTGCCAGGGCTTGGGAATCACCGGCACAACCAGTTTGCGCGCCTGTGCATCGAGCGTGATGCTGATCTCGGTCGGGCGATAATCGGGGTACATCCGATGAACAATGTAATGGCTGGGGAACGAGTAGAACGAAAACAGGAACAGCCATTGGCCGTCCGTTTTTTTCTTCTCCAGACGCCGCGCGATGTCGAAACCCTTGTCGTGGCGTTGCGATGAAAACGGCAGGATCTGGTACTCGTAGCCGTAGCAAGTGAGCGGCGTGCACGGCAGGACAATGGCCTGCTCGGCCGATGGTGCGAACGTCATTTCGGCGGGGTAGCCAAGCTCTTTACTGAGGTGGATGGCTCGCGGGTAGTCGACCTCGAAGTCCGGCACACCGAAATGATCACGCAGCGGATACAGCCGGGAACTGTCGAGCAGCAGTTTGCCGGTGCTCAGATCCAGTCCGTTGATGATCAGCGACGGTCGCGGCAACCAGGCACCTTGCTCGTCGCTGTAGTGAAATCCGGCACCGTGATGTGCCTGCTCCAGCTCCGCGAAAAACAGTCCGACCGCCTTCGCCTCTTCAGCGATGGTCGCAAAATTCTGCGCCAGTGCAGTCACGCCAACGGCAAGGCCACCCAGAATCACCCCGGCGCCTCCCAGCACCGCAGCCGCCGTACCCGCGCCAGCGGCCGCTGCGCCAAGTCCCGCACCGGTCAGGGCCAGACTGCTGGCGTCGAAGGTCAGTTGAGTGGCATAGGTGGCGGTCTCGACATCGTTGCGAGCATTCGCCAACAGATAGATATCGAAGCCGACATTCGCCAGACCCAGCACGGCACCGACGCCCTCGTTAGCCACATGCCCGGCCACAGCTCCCAGCGTTCTGGCGGTCAACGGCTCGAGCGCCTCGCCGACGACTTTCGCAGTGGTGCGGGCGATCAGTTTTTCATCACGCAATGCGGCTTGCACCAGACCGATCAGCCCCGCTACGTCGACCACATTGCCATGCACCAGTTGTGCGTAGTTGACGTAGGCATGCCACTGAACCGCGGTGCTCACAGTGCGATCTTCGCCCTCGCGCCCGCGCAACGCATTCATCAGCGCCTGTACCGCAAAACCGGCATTGAGCGTGTGCACGGCCGCCGCCTCTGTCGGATCCACCACCGCGCCGGTCGCAGGTTTGTGCCCCAGCGTCGAAAACAGATCCGTCAGGTAATTCCTGATCCGCAGCAGGCGATCATCCCGGCTGGTGACCACGGCGACCGTCTCGCCACTTTGCGGGTCGAGCATGTGTACCCGGTAACCGCCCTCGGGGGTCACCTCCAGCGAGTCGAACAACGGCACCAGCGGAGTGACCGACTCATGGCCCTCCTGCAAACGTGCAGTGACGTCGGCAATCTGCTCGGCCCACCAGTCATTTTCTGAAGACAGCAATGCACTGCCCAGGCGCGAATTGTCCATGAGCGATCGACCGTGAGCGCTGTTCACCCTTTGGCGAACGGACCTGAACGGTTTGTCCGGCAGCGGTTCATCCCTGAGCAACTGACTTACCTTGATGCCGTTCGACAGGTTCAGGGCGGCAACCTTTTCGCCTTGCACATCGATCAGATCGAACTGCGGACGGCCGGGTTTGCCGTACACGGCATAATGACGGGCGATATGCGTGTTCTTGAAAAATTGCTTCAGGGCCATCCGGAAGGTCGCCGGGCTGTCGAATTCGAACAGGCCGAAGTTCGGATCGTAAAAGTGGTAAACGGCCGTACTCCCGTTTACGGTCCGGGCCACCAGCATCGAGTGGTTGTCCGAGTTGAGCATCAGGGTTCGAGGCCCCGCGGACGCCTCAAGGGTCGCGACCATGTTGTCCAGATCGACCCGCCCCAGCGCCGTGCCCACCTCTGCGGCGTTCACGCCACGCATTTCCTCCAGCGCGGCCAGAAACGCCTTCGAGTCCGAATGCTCCGGCTCAAGCACCGCCAGATAGAATCGCTCGCGCAACTGTCGGGTCTCACCCTCACCCTGCGTGAGGGCGGCACTCATTGCCAGCGCCAGCGGAAAACAGCGCCCGGCGGCGGTATCACCCAGCCCGTGCATCAACAAATCCTGAGGCACCAGTTTGACGGTGCCGGCCGCGAACTGATTGAGCACCTGCTCCGCCCTTTCCTGGATTTGATCGCGATGCTCCTGAGTGGCCAGCCTTTGGATCTGCGCTACCCGGCGCCCCCAGTCAAACAGCGTCGCAGCGTTGGCCAGCGCGTTCTTTTTCAGGCTGAGTGCGTTGACCGAATGTGCGGGCAATTCATCACCCACACTGGACATGCCTGCCATGAACGCAGGTGCCCGGTGCTGATAGAGCTGCTGTTCAATTACCGCGTAACGCCCGGACGTACCGCGTTCACTGACGCTGTTGATCAGATTGTCCAGCGCACCGTTCAATGCGGAAAATCGCTGGGCATCCAGTGAATCGGCGCCCAGCAACGCGCCGATCGTCAAACGCTGCAGCGGGTTGAGCTGCGCGAGTTGCCAGGAACGGGTACCCAGCCCGATCAGCAGTTCATCCAGCGCGATACTCTGGGCAATCGGATTTTTCGGGAATGCCGGTGGCCGCAGGCGAGTGTTCTGATGACGTATGGCCTGACGATCATCGAAGCTCAGCGGCAATCGGTCGGCGAACACGACCGGCCCATCATGGCCGCTCATCATCGCCTTGGTAAACGGTTCCCCGAGGTGATCTGCCATACGCTGCAACAGCTCGGTATTCAGGACATGACGTCCTTCGACCAGTGGCCAGCCGAGTTCGAATTCGACGGTGGTCTGCTTGAGCAATTCGGCGACATTCCCGGCGTAGCGGGTTTTGTATCGGCCGTCGCGCCAGCTTTGCTGTTCAGTATCGAGCCACTTTCGGGTATCGGTTTCGTTTTCTTTCCAGGAGTGATCCAGCTCCTCTTCAGTGAGCTGATTGACCGTCTGCAAAGGTGCGATGGCCATTTCCCGCCGTGACGCCTGCGCCCCTTCGGGCGTTAAAAATGTCTTTTCGAAATCGCTGGTGCCATCCTTGATTCCGACGGGCCCGGTCAAATAGATCGTCCCCTCGTTTCCCGGACGGATACCTTCGTTGTAGTATCCGGCAACGGCATCCGCCAGATAAGCCGCAAAGACGGACTCCATTCCCGGCATCTCAACCAAAGGCCCGTAAGATCGTTCCAGTACTTCGTTGGCCAGCGTACTCATTGCCTCGCTTTCTTGAAGACTGATACCTCTTTCAATGGCCAATCGGGCGGTGTCATCGAGCAGTTCGTAGTTGAACCTGAAGCGCTTGAGCACGGACTCAAGTACCGCCGAACCGGCATGAGCCATCATGTAGGCATTGCTGATCGTGTTTCCCATTGCCACTGCGCGCAGCGCATACGGTCGGACAAGCAGATCCTGCGGAGGCTGAAACACCTGAGTCAAAAGCGGCCGGCTTTTGGCAAACGCCTGCAGCACCGGGCGATGCTCTTCGGGTATTTGCAGCAGCTTGTCTCTGTACCGCCCCCGTAGCGCCTGTCGACCGGGCATCCAGTCGGGATTCTGATCCAGCATCAACTGCAAGACACCGAGGCGCGCATCGGCACCAAAGTCGCTGATATCGATACCTGCAATTTCCTTCAGCAACGGCGGCAAATTATCAACATCGCTGTAGCTGCCACCTTCGAAGTGCAAGACCTCTGCTCTTACGATATCCGACGCAGCCGCCAGGTTGCACCGCATGCGCATTTCCCGCTGGTAAACATCCCGCAACTTCAAAGGTATTTCCGAACCCGCCAGATCGCGCACTCGAATATTACCTCCGACCAGCGCATCGATACTTTCACGGTTCTTTGCTTTCAACGCCTTTAAATCCTGAACGTTCTGCCCATAAGCACGGCACAACAACTGCAATCTTGCTTCATCGGCGGATTCGCCTCTCGCAACCGCCGCATCAATGTGTTCGCTCATCTGTTGCTTCAAAGCGATAGCACGGGCGACATACATCTCGCCCAAAACCTTGTCGGAGAGGCTGTCGACGCCCCCGTGCTCCATGGCGTCCGCCTTGGCCGCCTCGACCATCAAGCGATTGGCCTGCCAGGCCAGCAACGCATCACCGTCATACCAGACGTTGATCTGATAACCCTGACCGGCCAATACCTGTTTCCAGACATTGATGTAATCGCGCTGGATGTCACCGACTCCGCCACCCAGCCAGACGAAGTGCAGGATCTTCGGCACCTGCGTAGCAGGTGTTTTCATCAGTTCAACGCTATAGTTCAGCCGCAACTCGAAGTCGCTGACCCTGGCGCTGATTTCTGAAAGATCGGGCGCTGTTTCCGTCTTCGGGCTCGGCGCAGGTGCTTTTTCAACTTCACGTCGCACCCGATGTCCGTCGAACTCTCCAAGCGCCCGCTTTAACAGCGCGAGGGGTTGCAAGAGCCGTGGCGAGTCGAGCAAACCGACACAGGCAAAGTAGTAACGGATCACCTCGTCATAACGAACGGTATTCTTGTAGGGCAACAGCGCTTGTTCTAGATCAGACAATTTGAACAGATTGACAAACTTTACATACCCGCCATCAACTTTAGCTTCCTGCATTGAAACATTTCCTCGACATAATAAATTACACGCGCGCGCCGACGCCGCGAGAGCAAACAACTTGCAATAAGCAAACACTAAAACCCGAACAGATTTCACATAACCGAAACTAGTGCAAAACAATATCCAAAGACAAACACAAAGCCATTCAAACAATGTCCAACGAAACATCCATCAACACTAGACCACTCAAACAAACGCTATTGAAACAAATACAAACTTCAGAATGCGCACAAACAAAAAAGGCCGCGAATTGCGAATTCGCGGCCTTTTCTGGTTTTATCGAAAACTAATATAACGGTATCAGGCTACGGGCTTGTCCCCGTACCATCTCGGTGTATACACCCACTCCCCGCCTTCCGGGCGAGGGAAGGTGCACGTAGTGGACGAACCGATCAACACCATGGTGCGCATATCGACCTGATCCGGAGTCAATGCGCCCAACGTGGTGGTGCGTAACGCCTGTCCGGGACGGCCGATATCGCGGCCCAACACCACCGGCGTTTGCGGCGTGCGGTGTTGCGCGACGATTTCCAGCGCTCGCCCCAGTTGCCACGGACGGGCACGGGAGATCGGGTTGTAGAAGGCCAATGCCAGATCCGCCTCGGCAGCCAGATCCAGGCGCTTCTCGATGATCGACCACGGCTTGAGGTTGTCCGACAGCGACATCACGCAGAAGTCGTGGCCCAGCGGCGCACCGGCCTGAGCGGCGGTGGCGAGCGACGCCGAAACACCCGGCAGGATTTCCAGATCGACGCTGTGCCACGCCGGATCCGTCGATTCGTGCAACGCTTCGAGCACAGCCGCCGCCATGGCGAACACGCCCGGATCGCCGGACGAAACGACGATCACCGAACGGCCCTGAGCCGCCAGCCTGAAGGCGTGACGGGCACGCTGCATTTCTTCGCGGTTGTCGGTGCAATGCTGCACCTGATCGTCGCGGAACGGGCCGGCCATGCGCACATAGGTTTCGTAACCGAGCACGTCGGTGGCTCGGGCCAGTTCGGCTTTCACCGCCGGCACCATCAGCTCTGCCGCACCCGGGCCGAGGCCGATGACGGCCAGGCGACCGCGTGGACGGCCGACCTGCGAAACATCCAGCGGCTGTTCGGCCACGGCGATGGCAATGTCGCGGGATGTTGTGATGATTCGAGCGTCGGGGACTGCATCGCGAACCAGCTCAACGATGTCACTCGCCGGCGCGACAAAGCGCAACGGCACAGCCAATTCAAGCGCGGCTTCACGCAACGCCGGACTGGCCATCTGTGTATCAGCCGCCACCAGACAGGCCAGCGATTGAATAGCTACACCGGCCTGCTGCAACGCGTCGCGAATCGCATCCGGCAGACCGGCCACATCGGCACCGACCGCTACCGCCACACTGCGTGGATAAATCAGCAACTCACTGGTGCTCGCCGCGCGGGCATCGCTGCCCACATGAATCGAACGCTGCGCCAATGGATCTTCCGGCAGTTGCGCCTGCTCAAGCCACGGCGCAGCACCGTCGATGCGCACGCTGTGGCCGGCGAGCAAGTCGGAGACAAAGCGCTTGCCCTGCTCCAGATCGCCAAGGGCATAACCGCCGGGAGGATTGAGCAGGCAGGTACCGAAACGCAATTCGCCGCTGGTGGTGATCGCCGCTGCCACTTCAAGTGCAGCCGCCATCTCGCGAGCCATGACATTCACTCCGCCCAGGCCACCGAGCAGCGGCACCACGGCACTGCCGTCTTCCGCCACGGCGAGCACCGGAGGCTCGACACCTTTCTCCAGCAACAGCGGCGCCAGGGTACGAATGACAATGCCGGCCGCGCACAGGGCAATGATCGGCGTGTCCTGTTGATACAGCTCGCGCAGGGTCGCGCCGAAGTCGCTGTAAGTCAGGTCGGCGCCATCGACGCGCCCTTTCAGCCCGTGAATCTGTGCAGCCGGATAAACCTGCTGAAGGCGACGGGCCGTGGCCAGCGCGCCCTGGCCGAGGATGACGATGGCCGGTGTGGATTGAGTCATCAGCCTTGCCACCGTTCGCCAGGAACAATGATCAGCGAGAAGTACGGCGACGACATCGGCTCGACCTCATCCAGCGGTACGATCTTCTGGTTGGCCATGGTCGCGCGTTCGACGTACAGCGCACGCTCGGCCAGGCCCAGCTCTGCCAACACGTCGCGCACTTTCGGAAAGTTGCGCCCCAGCTTCATGATCACCGCCGCGTCGGCATCGGCCAGACGGCGCTTGAGTTCATCGTGAGGCAGCACGCCGGACAGCACCGACAGGCTCTGATTGCGATACACCAGCGGCGCGCCCAGCACCGACGCGCCGCCGAGCATCGAGCAGACGCCCGGCACCACTTCGGCTTCGTAACGGCTGGCGAGGCGATCGTGCAGGTACATGTAGGAGCCGTAGAAGAACGGGTCACCTTCGCAGATCACCGCCACGTCGCGACCGGCATCCAGATGCGCGGCGACTTCTTCTGCCGCGTCATCGTAGAAATCGCTGATCACTTGCTCGTAGGACAGCGGCGCCGGCAGCACTTCGGTGGTCACCGGGTACACCAGCGGCAGCAGATTCTGCGCGTCCTGCAGGTGCGCTTCGATGATGCCGAACGCGTTGCCCTTCTTGCCCTTGGCCACGAAGTACGCCACCACCGGCGATTCGCGCAGCAGGCGCAAGGCCTTGACGGTAATCAGTTCCGGATCACCGGGGCCGACGCCCAGGCCAATCAAACGTCCTTGAGCCTGCATCATTCGATCTCCGTGGCGAGGGCATTGACCGCGGCGGCGGCCATGGCGCTGCCGCCGAGGCGGCCCTGCATGATCACGAACGGCACGCCACGGCTGTTGGCGGCCAGCTCGGCCTTGGATTCGGCAGCGCCGACAAAGCCCACCGGGAAGCCGAGGATCAGCGCCGGTTTCGGGGCACCGGCGTCGAGCATTTCCAGCAGATAGAACAGCGCGGTCGGCGCGTTGCCGATCACCACCACGCTGCCTTCCAGATGCGGGCGCCACAGTTCCAGCGCCGCTGCCGAGCGAGTGTTGCCCAGCTCGCGCGCCAGATCCGGCACGCTGTCATCGCGCAGGGTGCAGATCACTTGGTTGTTGGCCGGCAGGCGCGCACGGGTCACGCCCTCGGAAACCATCCGCGCATCGCACAGGATCGGCGCGCCGGCGGCCAGCGCATCGCGCCCGGCCTTGCCCGCGCCCTCGGAGAATTGCAGCCCGTCAATGGCCTCGACCATGCCGCAGGCGTGGATCACCCGCACGGCGAGTTTTTCCAGGTCGGCCGGGATGCGAGCCAGGTTGGCCTCGCTGCGAATGATCGCGAAGGAGTTGCGATAGATCTCCTGACCGTCGCGGATGTAATCAAGCATCAAGGGGGCTCCGTGAGCGGGCGGCGAGCAATTTCGCCGCCGCTTCGATAGTAAGGTTGTGAGCGTGCAGCGCGCCGAATCCCGGCAGGGCTGCATCGCGAAAATAGAGATCGTAGTGACCGGGGCCGACCGCCAGCAGCGTCACCGCCGCCCGATGCGCAGCGGCACAGGAACGCGAGCAGCCGGACAGGTGCACATCCACGGCGTGTGGCAACAGCGTAGCCAGCAGGCGGGCATCGTGTTTGGTGTCGGCCAGGCCTTTGCCGCAGCCGTTGGCGCCGGTGCAGGCGATCAGGTGCGCTAAGGGATCTTCGAAGTGGGGCAGCAGGTTCAGCTTGCCCAATTCGTCGAGCACTTGAACCGCATCGGTTTCCCGCACATTGGGCAGCAACAGACTCTGCCAAGGGGTGAAACGCAGGCTGCCGTCGCCGAAGGTTCTGGCCAGTTGTGCGGCGCCACGCAGCATGTCCGGATCGAGGCGACCGAGCGCCGGTGCGGCACCGACATAGACCTGACCGGCCGATTGCTGAGGATGGATGCCGAGGTGCAAACCTTCCGGTCCGGCTTCGCGCTGCCAATCAGCGGCGGCTTTCAGGTTGATTCGCTGGGCGAGTTTTTCCAGGAACACCGGCGCCGGGCATTCATCCAGCAGATGGCGCATTCGCGCCTGCTCCGGACGGGCCAGATCGAGGAACAACTCCAGCACCGCGACCACCAGCGCATGTCCGTGCGCAAGCGCCACAGCGGCCAGCGGTCGATCCGTCGGACAACCCGCCAGGCCGAACGCCAACAGCGTGTCGCCGCACTCTTCGAATGCCGACAACCACAGATCGTGGGGATGTTCGAGCATCGCCAGCGCTTCACCGCCATCCAGTTGCACGGCGAACTTGGCGCTCAGCTCGTGGAAGCGCGGATGGCTTTGCAGGGTTTCGAGGATCTGCCCGGCCACTGGACGAGTATCGAAGCGCATCTGCCGGTCGATGCCGGCGGCAGGGCTGAGCATCAGGTTGCGCACATCGTCACCCGCTGCGGTTCGCGGCCCGAGACCGGCGGCCAGCAGGCTGTCGATCAGCGCGGCGGACTGCTCGCCGATCCCGCGAATCTGCAGATTGCCGCGGTTGGTCGCCTCGATCGCCCCGCCGGCAAACCGCTCGGCGGCGTTGGCCACCGCATCGGCCTGATCGGCCGTGATCGACCCGCCATCGAGCTTGATCCGGCAGATCCCGCCATCCAGCGCCTGGACGATACGCAGCAACCCCGGACAGGCCGAGGGGCGTATGGCGTTGGACATCGGGCGTTCGTTCAAGGGCTGGCAGCTCTGTGGGAAAGGCGCTTCGCGGGCGAAGGCGCGGTATTATGCCTGCTTTGTCCGACGGCATGAAAAGTCTGCCCGTCGGAACGGCGCGTTTGCGGACACTTTTTTGAGGGGCTACAGATGTCACCCTGGCTGACAGTAGTAGGAATCGGTGAAGACGGCTTCAAGGGCCTGGGCAAGAATGCCCGGCGCGCCTTGCTGGGCGCTTCGCGGATCATCGGCGGCCAGCGTCAGCTGGATCTGTTGCCGGTGTGCATCCGTGGCGAGCGCCAGTTGTGGCCGAGCCCGTTTTCCCTAGTCCCGGTTCTCGAGCGCCGTGGCGAAGCGGTGTGCGTGCTGGCCAGCGGTGATCCGATGTTCTACGGCGTTGGCGCGAGTCTGGCGCGGCAGGTGCCGGGGGCCGAGATGCTGGTTCTGCCGGCGCCGTCGTCCTGCTCGCTGGCGGCGGCCCGACTGGGCTGGCCGTTGCAGGATGTCAGCGTGCTGTCGCTGGTGGCTCGCCCGCTTGCGGCCCTCAACGCACAACTGTTCAGCGGCGTGCGCCTGTTGTTGCTGAGCAATGACGGACAAAGTCCGGCGGCTGTTGCAGCATTGCTGCGCGAGCGCGGATTCGGCACCAGTCGTCTGA
The DNA here is from genome assembly GCF_000282255.1 of Pseudomonas sp. GM25. NCBI lineage: Bacteria > Pseudomonadati > Pseudomonadota > Gammaproteobacteria > Pseudomonadales > Pseudomonadaceae > Pseudomonas > Pseudomonas sp. GM25. The sequence continues at coordinate 42,558 of NZ_AKJQ01000008.1, forward strand.
GTGTTCTGGAACATCTGGGCGGCGACACCGAGCGCCGGATCGACGGCACCGCCAACGACTGGAACGATCCACTCATTGCCGACCTCAACGTGATCGCCATCGAGTGCCTCGCCGATCCGCAGACACCGCGCCTGTCGCGCCTCGCCGGCCTGCCGGACTCGGCCTTCCAGCACGACGGCCAACTGACCAAGCGCGACGTGCGCGCGATCACCCTCGCCCGCCTCGCCCCGACACCGGGCGAATTGCTGTGGGACGTCGGTGCCGGCAGTGGCTCGATCGGCATCGAGTGGATGCGCGCTCACCCGAGCTGCCGCGCTCTGGCTATCGAGGCCGATGACGGTCGGCAACAGTTGATAGAACACAACCGCGATGCGCTGGGCGTGCCCGGCCTGCAATTGATTCGCGGCAGTGCCCCGCAGGCACTCGCCGGGCTGGAGCGTCCGGACGCCATTTTCATCGGCGGCGGCGTGACCCGCGAAGGCGTGCTCGACACCTGCTGGGAACAACTCAAACCCGGCGGCCGCCTGGTCGCCAACGCCGTGACCCTGCAAAGCGAAATGACCTTGATGAGCTGGCGCGAACGCCACGGCGGCGAGCTGACCCGCATCCACCTCGCCCAGGCCCAGCCGCTGGGCGAGTTCGACACCTGGCGCCAGGCCCTGCCGATCACCCTGCTCGATCTGGTCAAACCCCTCGATGCGTGACGAAACCGCCGAACAACCCGCGCCCCTGCGCAGCGGCCTGACCACCGGCAGCTGCGCCACGGCCACCAGCCTCGCCGCTGCCCGCCTGCTGCTCGGCGGAGTGGTGGCGGACGCCGTGCAGATCGTGTTGCCCAAGGGCAAGCAGGTGCAGATGCGCCTGGAGTTCTGTCGACTGACTGATGACGGCGCTGAAGCCGGGACGATCAAAGATGCGGGCGATGATCCGGACGTGACTCACGGCGCCCTGCTCTATTCACGGGTACAACTGATGGCCGAGCCGGGAATCCGCTTCATCGCCGGCAAAGGCGTCGGCACTGTGACTCGACCGGGGCTAGTGCTGGGCGTAGGCGAACCGGCAATCAACCCGGTGCCGCGCAAGATGATCAGCGATCACCTGACGCTGCTCGCCGAAGAAACCGGCTATCGCGGCGGCTTCGAGGTGACGGTCAATGTCGAGGGCGGTGAAGCCCTGGCTTTGAAAACCATGAACCCGCGCCTGGGCATTCTCGGCGGGCTGTCGATCCTCGGCACCAGCGGCATCGTCCGGCCGTTTTCCTGCGCGGCGTACATTGCCTCGATCCATCAAGGCATCGATGTGGCGAAAACCAACGGCTACCTGCACATCGCCGCCTGCACCGGCAACGCCAGCGAAGACACCATGCGCCGGGTCTACAACTTGCCGGAAATCGCCCTGATCGAAATGGGCGACTTCGTCGGCGCCGTGCTCAAGCACCTGCGCAAAGTACCTGTGGATAAGCTCAGCCTGTGCGGCGGCTTCGGCAAGATCAGCAAACTGGCGGCCGGGCACATGGATCTGCACTCGCGCCATTCGAGCATCGACCTGCCGCAACTGGCCGAATGGGCGGCGGCGATTGGTGCTGACGATGCGTTGCAGCAAGCCATTCGCGGGGCGAACACCAGTCAGCAGGCGTTGGCGATGGCCAACGCGGCTGGCGTTGCGCTGGGCGATGAGGTCTGCCGCCATGCTCTGGAATTCGCCCGTAGCGTGGTGCCGGCGCAGGTCCAGGTCGAAGTGTTTGCGATTGATCGTCAGGGCGGCATCGTTGGCCATGCGGGAGCCTTTGTATGAAGCGAATCCTGTTACTCGGCGGCGTGACTGAAGCGCTGGCCATCGCGCGCACGTTGGGGCCGGAACACATTTACAGCCTGGCCGGCGTCGGCCGGGTGCCGACCGATCTGACGTGTCAGGTGCGCGTCGGCGGCTACGGTGGCGCCGAAGGTCTGGCGCAGTTCATTCGCGACGAAGGCATCACACTTTTGCTCGACGCGACCCATCCCTACGCCGCACAGATCAGCCGGAACGCCGCCACCGCCGCGCAACTCACCGGCATCCCCTGCTGGGCCCTGCGCCGCCCCGCGTGGCAACCACAGCCGGGCGATGACTGGCGCGAAGTCGCCGACTGGGCCGAACTGATCACTGCCCTCGAACCCTTTCGTCGCCCACTGTTCACCCTCGGCCGCGAACCGCTGCAACACCTCGACGAAATCCCCGCGCACCAGTTCTGGACCCTGCGCGCCCTCGACGCCTACCCCGGCAACGAACGCTGCGAAGTCATCGACGCCCGTGGACCGTTTCTGCTGGAGGATGAACGGGCGCTGTTCGAACGCCGGCAGATCGACGTGCTGATCAGCAAGAACAGCGGCAGCACCGCAACCGAGCCGAAGCTGGACGTGGCGCGGGAGCTTGGGGTGCCGGTGATGGTGTTGAAGCGGCCGGAGTTGGCGGGGGTTGATCGGGAGTTTTGGACGCTTCAAGAAACACTTGTTGAATTGGAGACAATCAACTCCTGAGGCAAGATCCACGGCTTGCATGATAAGTAACCTATTTGTTACCTTCAGGGCCGACTGTGATCACACTCGAAGAATATCTACAAGAAAACGATTCAAGCCCGTTTGGCCGTTGGATCTCCACTTTGAGCGTGCCGGCCGCAGCGAGGGTTTCGAAAGCCTTGGCACGGCTGGAAGCGGGCAACACCTCCAACATCAAGTGGTTCGATGGTCTCGGCGAATACAAAATAAACTGGGGTCCTGGCTATAGAATTTATCTGATACAAGAGGGAAAACGACTGATTATCTTGTTCGGTGGAGGAGATAAATCCACACAGAGACAGGACATCAAACAGGTGAAAGCACTGATAGCCGAATTTCGAACTCGAAAAAAAGCTGAACAGAACCAGAGGTAATTTGATGGCGCTCACTCGAAGCTACAAAATTTCAATTTCAGAGCGTGCACAACGTGATCCCGAATTTGCCCAGGCATTACTGGACGAAGCCGCAACGCTTTTTCTGAATGGCGAGCCAGAAGTTGCCAGGATAATTTTGCGCGACCTCGTCAATGCAACTGTCGGATTCGAAGAACTTGCAAGGGAAACTGAAAAGCCCAGCAAAAGCCTGCATCGAATGTTGTCCGCCAAAGGCAACCCGAGCATGGACAATCTGGCAAAAATTTTTTCGGTAATCCGAGCTACGCTGGGAGTAGACATGGAGGTTCACGCGGTACCAGTGAACTGAGCGATTGGTTGATGAGATCGCTGCGACACCAAACCGCACGACGCTTTTTTACTTATCGGCCCTGATCAGGCTAAATAGCCGCGCCTGATCGCCCACCCTACGGATCTGTCCCATGAACCGACACCGGCTCGCATTTGCCTGGATCGCCTGCTTTGCAGTGCTGTTCAACATGCTCGCCATGCCGTTGACGGGAGCGATGGCGCAGGCGGCGCAGACGCCGGCCGAGCAGTTGCTGTGGAGCAGTTTCTGCACCGGCAGCGGGACGAAGATGGTGGCGATCGACATCGGCAGCCTCGATCAGAAAGCGCCGCAAAGCGGTGACCATCATTCGACCATGCAGCATTGCTGGTGCTGTTCCGGATCGGCGCCGGTGGTGGCGTTGCCGGGGCATTCGCCGCAGCTGTATTTCGCCCGATACGAAAGCAATCGCAGCGTGGCGCCCGCCTTGCTGCAAACTCCGACACCTCGCCAGCAATGGCCGAGCCTCAATCCCCGCGCCTCTCCTCTGGTTTGATTTGTTCCCGCATTTGACCTGCGTTTCAAATCGTTCTGGAGAACTGCCATGTTGAACAAATTCATCGTCATAGCTGCGCTGTTGCTGCCTGCGTGCTTCGCCCATGCCCACGAATACAAGGCCGGCGAGCTGGAAATCGCCCACCCGTGGTCGCAGGAACTGCCGCCGAACGCGCCGACGGTTGCCGCGTATTTCATCATTCACAACGGTGGCAAGACGGCTGACCGCCTGCTCAGCGTCGACTCGCCCATCGCCCCGACTGCGGAACTGCACGAGCACGTGATGCAGGGCGATCTGATGAAGATGCAACAGGTGCCGAACGTGGCCATCCCGGCCGGTGGAAACGTGACCTTCGCGCCGATGGCCTATCACGTGATGCTGATGAATCCGACCGACCGCAGTCTGCTGACCGACGGCAAGCGCTTTCCCCTGACGATGCACTTCGAAAAGGCCGGTGACGTGACCGTCGAAGTCGCCGTGCAGAAAAAGCCACCGGAAGCCACGCAAGCCCACGCGCACGCCCAGTAACCGTTCCGGCAGACTCCGCCCATGCGCCCCATTAGCGCCAGGCCCTCCCTGCAACGCCGTCAGACTGAACACCTGACCCGCGGCAGCTGGATCGCCCTGTTCGCCATGTTGATGATCTTCATCGGCCCGCTGATTTCCCAGTCGATGCCGATGGATCAGCACGCCTCGACCTCCATGCCGATGAGCATGGACATGTCGATGGACATGGCGGGCATGGATCATTCCGGGCACGGTGCGCAGCCCACCACCGAACACTGCCCACCGCAATCCTCGCACCATGTGCTGTGGGAAAAATGCGGTTATTGCAGCCTGCTGTTCAACTGCCCGGCGCTGACCGGCGGCGGCAGCTTCGCCACTTTCAGCATTCCACTCGTCAACACCTTCACCCCACCCTCCCCGCGTCTGGGCCATGCCCGGCAGACCTTCTTCCCCGGCGCCCGCACCCGCGCCCCGCCCGTCGCAGCGTAAACACCCACCTCTGATTGCACACGGTTGAGAAGACAGCCTCAGGCTGCCGGCCGTGTCGTTTACGACTGTTTGATGGAAATTGTCATGTCCAGGTTTTCTGCTGTCCCACGCCCGGCTTCTGCCCCGGCGTCCTTTGCCCTGAACGAATCCCGCGTTCGTTTCAGGCACGCTACCGCCGTCCTTTGCGGCGTCCTGCTGTCCCCGCTGGTCCACGCCGACGAACACGCCGGCCACACTGATGAGCTGAGCCCGACGGTGATCACCGCCATCGCCCCGAGTTCGCCGCTGACCATCGTCACCAACCCGAAAGACCCGCGCCAACCGGTGCCGGCCAGCGACGGCGGTGACTACCTGAAAACGATTCCCGGCTTCGCCCTGGTGCGCAACGGCGGCACCAACGGTGATCCGGTGCTGCGCGGCATGTTCGGTTCGCGCCTGAACATCCTCACCAACGGCAGCATGATGCTCGGCGCCTGCCCCGGCCGGATGGACGCGCCAACCTCGTACATCTCGCCCGAGACCTACGACAAGCTCACCGTGATCAAAGGCCCGCAAACCGTGCTCTACGGACCCGGCGCCTCGGCCGGCACGATCCTGTTCGACCGCGAGCCGGAAAGCTTCGGCGAGCTCGGCACCCGGGTGAACGCCAGCGTACTGGCCGGCTCCCACGGGCGCTTCGACAAGGTCGTCGATGCGGCGGCCGGCGGATCGCTGGGCTACGTGCGGGTGATCGGCAACACCGCGCATTCCGACGACTACCGCGACGGCAACAACGACATCGTTGCCTCGCGCTATGACAAGTGGAACGGCGACGTGGCGCTGGGCTGGACCCCGGACGCCGACACCCTGATCGAACTCACCGCCGGCAAGGGCGATGGCGAAGCACGCTACGCCGGACGCGGCATGGACGGTTCGCAATTCCTGCGCGAAAGCCTCGGTCTGCGCGTCGAGAAATCCAACATCACCGATGTGCTGGAGAAGCTCGAAGCCCAGGTCTACTACAACTACGCCGACCACGTGATGGACAACTACACCCTGCGCACGCCGTCCGGCACCGGGATGATGGCCGGGCCCATGGCGTCCAACGTCGACCGCCGTACCCTCGGCGCACGGATCAAGGCGACCTGGCGCTGGGCCGATATCCAGCTGATCACCGGCCTCGACGCGCAGACCAACGAACACCGGCAGCGCAGCGGCATGGGCATCGATACCTACAAGGATCAGCCGTTCACCAAGGACGCCGACTTCCATAACTACGGGGTGTTCAGCGAAATGACCTGGTACGCCGCCGATCGCGACCGGCTGATCACCGGCGCCCGTGTCGACCGTGCCTCGGCCAAGGATTTCCGACAGACCACCGGCTCGGGAATGATGTCCCGCCCGAACCCGACTGCCGGCGATACCCGTGCCGACACCCTGCCGAGCGGTTTCATCCGTTACGAGCATGACCTGGCCGACAGCCCGACCACGCTCTACGCCGGCCTCGGCCACGCTCAGCGCTTTCCGGATTACTGGGAGCTGTTTTCGCCCAAGTCCGGCCCGGCCGGTTCGGTCAATGCGTTCGATTCGATCAAGCCGGAAAAGACCACTCAGCTCGACTTCGGCGTGAACTACAAGAGCGCCGAGCTCGAAGCCTGGGCCTCCGGTTACATCGGCCAGGTGCGCGATTACATCCTGTTCGATTACACCCCGGGGATGATGGGCATGAGCACTTCCCGCGCCGAGAACATCGACGCGCGGATCATGGGCGGTGAACTCGGTGCCGCTTACAAACTCACCGACAACTGGAAAGCCGATGCGACCCTGGCCTACGCCTGGGGCAAGAACAGCAGCGACGGCAAGGCTCTGCCGCAGATGCCGCCGCTGGATGCGCGCTTCGGTCTGACCTATACCGAAGACAACTGGAGCGCCGGCGCACTGTGGAGGGTGGTCGCCGCGCAAAACCGTATCGACCAGAACAAGGGCAACGTGGTCGGCAAGGATTACGACAAGAGTTCAGGCTTCGGCGTGTTCTCGCTCAACGGTGCCTACCGGATCAACAAAAACTGGAAGGTCAGTACCGGCGTCGACAACCTGTTCGGCAAGGCTTACGCCGAACACCTGAACCTGGCGGGCAACGCCGGGTTCGGCTACCCGGCGAACGACCCGCAAGCGATCAATGAACCGGGGCGCACGCTCTGGACCAAGGTGGACATGAGTTTCTAACCCTGAAGGGCGCTCGCTCCCTTCAGGGAGCGGGCGGCAACAGACAACTAGAAGATCCAAGCCAAGCGGAGCACACGTGATGAAACAGCCCAAACCGAATTTCTACAACCTGGCCTGGCGTTGGCATTTTTATGCCGGATTGTTCGTCGCGCCATTCATGGTGATGCTGGCCCTGACCGGCATCATTTACCTGTTCAAGCCGCAACTCGATTCGCTGATGTACAGCAGCCTGCTGAACGTCCCCGCCGGGCATCACACGGTGCCGGCCGACGACTTGCTGCAAAAGGTCAAAAGCGCTTATCCACAGGGCCAGGTCACCCAGTACCTGCCACCGGTGAATGCCGAGCGCAGCGCGCAGTTTGTCGTGGCCAATGCCGGCCATGAGCTGAACGTATTCGTCGATCCGTACCACGGCGACATCCTCGGCGAGCAGGATGCCAAGCAGAACCTGCAAGCCATCGCCCGGACGATTCACGGCGAACTGATGATCGGCACCGTCGGTGACCGACTGATCGAAATGGCCGCCGGCTGGGGCGTGGTGCTGGTGGTGTCCGGGGTTTTCCTGTGGTGGCCGCGAGGTCAGGCAGCGGGGATTCTGTGGCCTCGGCTGAGCAGTCGCGGCCGCGTGCTGTGGCGTGATCTGCATGCTGTTACCGGATTCTGGGGCGCGGCCTTGCTGCTGGTGATGCTGCTCAGCGGCATGACCTGGACCGGCTTCTGGGGCAAGCAGTACGCCCAAGTGTGGAACGTGTTCCCGGCGGCGATGTGGGACAACGTGCCGACCTCCGACGTCGAGGCCGGCAGCCTCAACAACGCCGCCCGCCAGACCGTACCCTGGGCGATGGAAAACACCCCGATGCCGATGTCCGGCGACCACGCCGAACACATGGCCCACGGCGGCATGCAACACGGCCCCGCCGCACCGACCATCCGCCTGCAGGACGTGCAGAACATCGCCGTTGAGCGCAAGGTCGAGCCGGGCTACAGCATCACAATGCCGACCACTGCCACCGGCGTATTCACCATCGCCGTGTTCGCCGACGACCCACGCAACGATGCGACCCTGCACATCGATCAGTACACCGGCAAAGTTCTGGCCGATGTGCGTTTCGAGCAATACGGCGCTGTTGCCCGAGCTACCGAGATCGGCGTGATGCTCCACGAAGGCAAGATGTTCGGCACCTTCAACCAGATCATCGTGCTGCTGATCTGCCTGATGATTCTGCTCAGCGCCGTCAGCGGCGTGGTGATCTGGTGGAAGCGTCGCCCGCAAGGAAAATTCGGCGTGCCGCCGCTGCGTCACGATCTGCCGAAGTGGAAAACCGGGGTGGCGATCATGCTGGTTCTGGCGGTGGTGTTTCCGCTGGTGGGGGCTTCGCTGGTGGTGGTGTGGTTGCTGGATCGGCTGCTGTTGTCGCGTCTGGGCCGACAAGCTGAATCTGCCTCAACTTCATCATGAAACAGGCGAGATGCGCGATTTAGACAGATCTTTAAACTGCCGGGGCTTAAACTCCGGCAATTTTTAGTGTTACTGTATAACGCAAATTTGCTGCTCTGCCCGCAGCCATGCACTGTCATGAGCCTGCGGGCTTTTCTTTTGAAGAAGTGATTCACCGCCCCGATGAACAAGTACCTCTTGTCCAGCCTCTGTCTGTTCGCCCTGAACAACAGCGCCCACGCCGACAACGCCCCGCTGACGCTGCCCACCGGCACCATCACCGCACCGGCCAATGACGACCAGACCGTCAGCCTGACCACGCCGACCAGCGCCGGCTCGCGCCTGAACCTCACGGCCATGGAAACCCCGGCCAGCGTCGAAAGCCTCAGCGGCGAGCAAGTCCGCGCCCGTGGCGATCGCAGCGTGCAGGACGCAGTGTCGCGCAGCACCGGCATCAGCCGAACCGGCACACCGGGCGATGGCGGCACTTCGTTGCAGGCTCGGGGCTTTACCGGACAGAGCTCGGTGATGCAGTTGTATGACGGCAACCGGATGTACACCGGCATGGGCACCGTGACGTTTCCGGTCGACACCTGGTCGGTGGAGCGCGTTGACGTGCTGCGCGGCCCGGCCTCGGTGCTGTACGGCGAAGGCGCGACCGGCGCGGTGGTCAACGTGATCCCGAAGAAGCCGTTCGAAGGTGAAATCAAAAACCACGTGCGCGTCGGTTACGGCTCCTTCGACCGCCAG